>JASHRP010000138.1 GCA_030037375.1 Bryobacteraceae bacterium
ACATGCGCAGCAGCATTTCGGCCCAATCCTGGCTTTCGGTGCCGCCGGCTCCGGGATGAATCGTCACGATGGCGCTACGGCCGTCGTTTTCCCCGGAAAGCAGCATCTGCGTTTCTAGCGCTTCGAGATGCTTCGAAAGCCCGCCGATCTCGCGCTCCAAATCGCCATTGACGTTCTCGCCTTCCTGCGCGAGCTCAAACAGCGTATCGAGATCCGAAGTCATGCCGGAGATTCTCGCATCCTGCGCGATCTGCTCCTCCAGACGCTTCCGCTCCTGCATCACCTTCTGGCTTTTTTCAGGATTGGACCAGAAGTCCGCGGCGTTAATCTGGACTTCCAGCTCGTCTAATTGGGATTTGCGTTTGGGGGCGTCAAAGATAGCTCCGCACAGCGTCGGCCTGCTGGCGGAGCGAGGTGTATTCGCGTTGCAGTTCTTCGAGGGTCATGTAAATTTCATTTTACCGCGCCCCGTGGTGGCCCGCCGCGCGGTGGCGCAGGTGGCCGGGTTACTCCGTAGTGGTCCGCGAGCTCGTCAGCGTACCCCAACGGACTCGTACTGACGCCGTTCATGTCCGGAAGCATCGTCGCGTCCCAAGCTTCGTAGTCCTTAACCATTCGCTGAAAGACATCCGGCTGCCGGCCTTTCAAGTTCGCGCGCTCCAGCGGATCGTCGACAACGTTAAACAGAAATTCGTTGGCGGCGATACGGAGGTATTTCATATCGCCGTCGCGCATGGCCCGCTGGGCGTTGTAGTGGTAACGCCAGAACAGCTTGCGCGGAACAGGCGCGGCGTTCTGCGTCAGGGCTGGAAGCAGATTCATTCCATCAAGGGGATACGCTGGGTCGGGTTCGGCTCCCGCAGCCGCGAGCAGCGTCGCGACCCAATCCATTGTGATCCCTACTTGATCCGTCGTACCGCCGGGGCGAATACGCGCAGGCCACCGGACCAGCGCGGGAATCCGCAATCCGCCTTCGAGCAGCTCCGTTTTCTTGCCCGAAAAAGGCCAAGTGTCGGAGAAGCGCTCGCCGCCGTTGTCGCTAGTGAAAATGACGATCGTGTTGTTGGCGATTCCTCCATCGTCAAGCGCCTTCAACACGCGCCCCACCTGCTTGTCCATTTCGAGGACCATCGACGCGTAAATTTTCTGCGAGCCGCCATCGCGATCCATGAGTCTGCCATTGATCCTCTTGGATTCAGCCTCATCGCCCGGGCCTTCCCATGGCCAGTGGGGCGCGTTGAAATGCAGGCTGATCAGGAACGGCTCTCGCGCCTTCGCGTAACCGTCGATGGTTTTCACCGCGCGATCTCCCAGCAGATCGGTCAGGTATCCGACCTGCTCAATCTTGACGTCGTCTTCCCACAACTGGTCCTGCCCGAACGTGTGCGAGAAATAATCCAGCCCGCCGCTGCGGAATCCCCAGAAGTGATCGTAGCCGCTCTTGAGCGGGCCAAAGTTCGGCAAGTTTCCGAGATGCCATTTGCCGAGCAGCGTCGTTCCGTATCCGGTTTTTTTGAGCAGTGACGGCAGCGTCGGATGCTCCGGCGGCAAGCCGATCATACTCCCGCCACCCCCGAGCGGTTCTTCCAAGCCGACTCGCAATCGATACTGGTATCGCCCGGTGATCAGCGCTGTCCGCGTCGCGGAACAGACCGCGGAGTTCGCGTAAGCCTGCAGGAAACGCACGCCGCTAGCGCCGATGCTATCGATGTTCGTCGTTTTGTATTCGCGGCGCCCGTAGCACGAAAGATCGGCATAACCCATATCGTCGGCCATGATGTAGACGATGTTGGGCTTCGCGGTCGCTTGCCTCTGCGCGCGCGATGTGACTGCGAGCGGAGCGGCCACCGCCGCCGCGGCTAAAACCTTGCGCCGGGTGATTGGCTGCATGGCGATGAGCTACGAGTATATCAACCGGTTCCCCAGGAGTCGCTGGTCGAAATGGAACGGACGCGGAGCGGCCCACGCAATGTCGCTGAACGCGGGATGTAGCGGATTCAGCAGCGCGTTACGCTCCTCCGGGATCACAACTGACGGCACCAGAATCGCCAGAGATCTGCGGGATCTGACCCAGGAGTGGCCGTACCGGCGGGTCGCATCAGCGTCCGCCAACTCCCCATGGAAGTCCGCGGCTTCGGCCAGCTCAGGTACCTCCGCCGAACTGTAAGCGTAATCCAGCGGAATCAGTTCCGCAGTGAGGTGCACCAACACCTCCAAACACGCCAGCGAAAGCGCGGCGGAGCAATACAGCATCGGAACGCCCGCCGGATTCCACCGGTTCGGTTGGATCAGCGAACCGTGGTAATCCGCAGCCGGCCTGTTCCGGCGATGCAGTCGAAACACTCGCATGTGTCGCTCGACCGTTTAACCGAACATGCCGTAATCGATTCGGTTGAGTATCGTCAGTAGGTCGCGCTGCTTTTCGGCATCGCCCGAACCGACATATTCCCGGGGCGAGTTTCCGCCCAAGATAGCAAGTGGCGCATCCATCCATTTGCTGGCGCGACTCTCGCCGCCAAGGACTTCAACCGCACGGGACCATATGATTTCACGGCTAGGATGCTCGAGTTGCAGCGCGAGTTCGGAATGACCGGTCACCGCCGGCGTTCGGAAGGCTCCCACGCCCCATGGTGCGGGCTTGCGATGGACGAGCTTACAAGTTTACAGCGGAAATATTTGATACACCGGCACTTCTGGCATGTCGGACGAAGGCTTTATCAAATGTTACGAATTCACCACCGCGTGGCCGGCTGCTCAGATGCATGGCGTCGGCAAGGTCGATTCCATGCTCGCTCAACGCGAGTGCTTCGATGACTGATGACTCGTCTTCAACGTGAATCCTCGATAAACCCAGAAGCTTGGCGAAGCTGGCCCGGATGGCCGCGTCGTCGAAGCCGTAGCCTCTCTGGAGCACCCATGCGGTTTCCAGCAATAGTGTCTTGGCGATCCAGACCGCGTCCGAAGCAAACACCGTTCTCCCGGCGAACTCCTGTTTCGGCTCGTCGCCAGTGAGCACCCTCACCAGTACGTTAGTATCGACCGCGATCATGCCGTTCCTTCACAGCCTTTGTTATCGCGTCATCCATTTCCTTCAAGGAAACTGGCCGTTTCCTTTTGGTCTTCAGGCACCCAACAACTTCGTCAAGCGTCGTTTCCGGGAAAGGGCGGGCAGGTCGTAGCAGAACGCCTTCGGGAGTCTCTTCAACCGTGAATTCCATCCCCGGTCTCCAAGCCCGAGCCTCTCGGATGTTTTTCGGGAGGATGATCTGTCCTTTGGTCGAAAGCGTAGTGGTTTCCATCGGTAAGACTCCGGTAAGATTATCTCACAATTCCAGCAGATATCCTGTCTTGCCGACGTTCATCGCTCGCGTCGAACCGATCTGCTCCACCACGCCTTCGGCCTCGTGAATGTGCCCGCAGAAGAAATGCGCAGGTTGGACCTTCTCGATGAACTCGCGCACCGCGCGACTGCCGGCATGAAGGCCTTCGTGCACCCGATCGAGTTTCGTGTCAAGCGGCGGCGCATGGCAGATCATGACTAAAGGCCTTAGTTCCTCGAACTTGGCGAGGCGAGCCGCCATCTCCTCTTCGCTATATTCGCCGGGTGTATCGAACGGGGTGGGGCTCGAATAGCCTAGCCCGGCCACTGTAACGCCAGGAAGCTCAAGCGTGGCTCCGTGAAAATTGACGAACCCGAACCGCTTGCAAAAGGCCGCAGTATCCGCCTCGGATTCGTGGTTGCCCGGCAGCACATAGACCCGGTTTCCGCGAGGCTTCATGATCTCGCCCATCTTATCCAGACCGCGGCCCCAGCTCACTAAGTCGCCGGCCGCAAAATAGTAGTCTGCGTCTTGCGCCATCAGCCGCTCGAGCGCTCGCGCATCGTTGTGAATGTCGGAAAAAGCGAGCAGACGGCTCATTTTCGTATCATAGTAAATAGCCCCACGTATTCCATGAAGGACCCCCAACCCGATATCAATAGTTGGCTCGAGGATGAGCTTCTCCAGCAGTATCATCACGACCGTCAAGCCGTGGATACCTCCTGGAAACATGTTTTTGACGAGAACGGCCATACCATCGCGCCGGCCAACGGAACGGCCGTCGAAGAACCTCCGATAGAGCGGCCTTCCTCGCGCGGGCTGGCTCAAACCCCGCCGGTTCCGGTCTCTTCGGGCGATCAATTGGTTCCGCTGCGCGGCCCGGCGCTACGCATCGCCGAAAACATGACCGCGAGCCTGTCCATTCCGGTCGCGACCAGCCAGCGAATCATGCCGGTCAAAGTGATGGACGAGAACCGGCGCACGATTAATCAGCATCGGGCCCCAGCCGGACAGAGCAAGATTTCCTACACGCATCTGGTGGCATGGGCGATTGTGCGCGCGATCGAAAAGATTCCGGCCGTCAATCAGGCTTATTCGGAAACGGTCGAAGGCGCGTTCCGCGTGACGCGCCAGAACGTGAACCTTGGGCTTGCGGTGGATGTGGAGGGCAAGGAAGGCGCGCGATCGCTGAAGGTTCCGTCGGTGAAGAACGCGCAATCGATGAACTTCGCGCAGTTTCTCCAGGCTTATGACGACGTGGTCCAACGCACGCGCGCGAACAAGTTGACTGTCGCCGACTTCGAGGGCGCTACCGTCTCACTAACCAATCCGGGAACGGTGGGCACCGTTGGCTCGATTCCGCGGCTGATGCCGGGACAGGGCGCGATCATCGCCACCGGAGCCATTGATTTTCCTCCGGAATATCGAGGCATGCCTGTAGAGGTGCGCACCTCGCTGGGCTTGAGTAAGGTGATGACGGTCACCTGCACCTACGACCATCGCGTGATTCAGGGCGCGGAGTCCGGGATGTTCCTCGCGCGAATGCAAAGCCTGCTCGAGGGAGAGGACCGGTTTTACGAAAACATTTTCGCCGATCTGCGCATTCCTGTTCGCCCGCTCCGCTGGGAAGCTGACCAAGCGGCTGCGCCCGTGGTCAATGCCGATCCGGTCAAACAGGCCGGAGTCGCTCAGTTGATTCAGGCATGGCGGGAGCGGGGGCATTTGATCGCCGACATCGATCCCCTGGGCGGCCCGCGCCCGTCGCATCCCGAGCTCGAGCCCGCCGCTCACGGACTTACCATCTGGGATCTCGACCGGGCGTTTCACGCCGGAAGCTTCGGCGTAACTACTTTACGTACGCTGATCGACCGGCTGCGGCTCACCTACGCAGGCAAGCTCGGTGTCCAGTACATGCACATCGACGACCCGGAGGAGCGCGGGTGGCTGGAGCAGCGCATGGAACCCACGGCGAACCAGTGGAGCGTCGAACCTGCGGCGCGCAAACGTGCGCTTCAGGCAACCGTGCTCGCTGCCGGCTTCGAGGCATTCCTCGACAACCGCTTCAAGGGCCATAAACGATTCTCGCTCGAAGGCGGCGAGACGATGGTCGCCATCATTGAAGAGCTGCTGGAACGCGCCTCCGGGGCGAACGTTCGCGAAGTCTTCATCGGCATGGCTCATCGTGGAAGGCTGACTCTACTGGCCAATGTAATCGGAAAAGGCATCGCGCAGATGTTCTCCGAATTCGAGGGCGACGTCGATCCGGAGTTGAATGACGGGCAGGGCGACGTCAAATATCACCTCGGCGCAACCAGCACACGCACGATGTCGAACGGCAAGCCGATAACGGTTTCCGTCTCCGCCAATCCCAGCCATCTGGAAGCGGTGAATCCGGTGGTTGAGGGAATCGTTCGTCCCAAGCAAGACCGCTCGGGGGATCTCTTGCGCGAGCGCGTGATCCCGCTGCTGATCCATGGCGACGCCGCCATGGCCGGACAAGGCATCGTCGCCGAGACGCTGAATTTTTCGCAAATCGATGGGTACAATACCGGCGGTACCATCCACCTGGTAATTAACAACCAGATCGGTTTTACCACCGGATATGAAGCCGCGCGGTCTTCGCCTTATTGCACCGATGTCGCGCTGATGATTCAAGCGCCGATTTTCCATGTCAATGGCGACGATCCCGAAGCTTGCCTGCGAGTGGCGCAGCTCGCTTTCGATTACCGCCAACGGTTCCATCGCGATGTTGTCATCGACATGGTGTGTTATCGCAAGCACGGCCACAACGAAGGCGACGACGCCAGCTTCACGCAGCCCATTATGGCCAGGCGCATCGCCGCGCACACGCCGCTCACGTCCTCCTACGCGGACAAGCTCAGGCGGGAAGGCGTCGTGACTCAAGACGAGGTAACCGGTTGGCAGGACGCGCAGCGAAAGCGGCTGTACGAGATCTACGACCACACAGTCAGGCAGAAGGAAGAATATGAGCTGCTGGAGCTGAGCCCAGTGGCTCCGGCCGCCATGCCGGCCGATCTTCCGCCCACCGCGGTGGAACGCTCCGTGATCGTCCGAGTGTTGGACGGAATCACGGCCTTCCCAGCCGGCTTCAAAGTCCACCCGAAACTGGAACGCGTGATCGAGCGAAGGCACGAAGCTCGCAATGGCGGACCGTTGGTTGATTGGGCTTTAGCAGAGACATTGGCGTTCGGAAGCCTGGTCCTCGAAGGCACTCCTGTGCGATTGAGTGGGCAGGATTCGGGACGCGGCACCTTCAGCCAGCGACACGCGGAGTTTAACGATTACGAAACCGGACAAGTTTACATTCCGCTTCAGCATCTGGCGCCCAATCAAGCAGCCTTCGAAGTTTACAACAGCCCCCTAAGCGAGTACGGCGTGGTGGGATTCGAGTTCGGCTATAGCATGGCCGATCCCTTCGCCCTGGTTCTTTGGGAAGCGCAGTATGGCGATTTCTCGAACGGCGCGCAGATCGTCATCGACCAGTTCATCTCCTCCGCGGAATCGAAATGGGGCCAGCCGAGCGGTATGGTGATGCTGCTTCCCCATGGGCAGGAGGGGGGTGGTCCGGAGCATTCGAGCGCGCGCTTGGAACGTTATTTACAGCTCTGCGCCGACAAGAACATGCAAGTGGCATATTGCACGACTCCCGCGCAATACTTCCATCTGCTGCGTCGGCAGATGCGCGGCGGGCCCGACCGTCGCGGGCTGCGGAAGCCATTGATCGTGATGACACCGAAGAGCCTGCTGCGTCATCCGAAGGTGATTTCGACGATCGATGAATTAGCGAGCGGCGTGTTCAGCCCTGTGCTGGATGATCCGACCATCGCCGATCCGCTCACGGTCAAGCGAATTCTCGTTTGCACCGGCAAGATCTACTATGAGTTGCTGGCGGCGAGAGAGACTCGCAACGCATCGGATGTCGCGATCGTTCGCATTGAGCAGCTTTATCCTTTCCCCGAGGCCGAATTCGCGGCGGTGCTGAAACGTTATCCGAATGCGAGCAATGTGATTTGGGCGCAAGAGGAGCCTCGAAACATGGGTGCGTGGGCGTTTGCGCGAGGCTATATCACTCCCATGCTTTGGTCTAGGCACGTGATCGGTTACGCCGGCCGGCCGGAGAGCGCCAGTCCCGCTCCAGGCTTGCTGAAGCAGCATCTTCGCGAGCAGGCCGATCTGCTGGAGCAGGCCTTCGCACCCGCAACTGTCGCGCGGCGGTTGCGCAAGAAATTGATCCGGCGGAGGAAGTCGAAATAGTGCATTACCTCCTGTTCTACGAAGCGGGCGAGGATTATGCTTCGCGGCGCGCGGCATTTCGTGAGGAGCATTTGCGCCTCGCGTGGGAATCGAGCGTACGCAACGAACTGATCCTCGGGGGCGCGCTCGCGAGTCCAGTGGATGGCGCGGTGCTGTTGTTTAAAGGAGATTCTCCTGAGGTTGCGGAGCGCTTCGCGATGGCAGATCCGTATGTACGCAACGGAGTGGTGAAGCGGTGGTACGTGCGGGAATGGATGACAGTGGCGGGCGAAGCGGCAGCCACGCCGCTCCGGCCAAAAGCCGCCGCCGAGTAGCGCAGTTCCGTTTTACGCTGGCAGGATCAATCTCGCCTCGCACCCTGGTCCTGGCACGCGATTCCGCAAATCCAGCGACCCCCCGTGGGCTTCGGCGATCTGACGGCTCAATACCAGTCCGATGCCTGAGCCTCCTGGCTTGGTGGTAAAGAAGGGAACGAAGAGGTTTGCGGTATTCGATAGTCCGGGGCCCTCGTCCTCGACGACGACCTCCACGGAAGAGCCTTGACGCAACGTCCACGAAACATATACGCCGCCGCCGGTTTCCAGAGACGCGTCCACTGCGTTGCGAAGCAGATTGATCAGCAGTTGTTCGAGCTGATCGCGATCTCCCTGGATCTCAGCTCGCGGACCCTCCCGAACCGTCACCGGCAGGCGCTGCTCGAAACCAGCCACGCTCCGAATCCACGGCCCCACTTCCATCGGTGCGAGCTGCGGTCTTGGCATTTTCGCCAGACGTGCGTACGCTCCCATGAACCGGCTCAAGCTCTCGCTGCGCGACGCAATGATCGACA
>JASHRP010000139.1 GCA_030037375.1 Bryobacteraceae bacterium
GCGTTGATCTGATCGAGCGGGCTGTAGCGCTGCTCCGACCAATTCACGCCATAGCTGACCCACTCCTCGCCGCTCTTGCTGCCCGACTTCAACAGCGCGTCATCGACCTGGCGCGCCTTCTGCGCCGAAGCGATCAGGCCTAGCCCCAAGCCAAGCGCCAGGACTCCCGCCCTGTGAGACGGGAACACCAACTGCAACATGCAAAACCCTCCCAACATTCTATTAAACCAATGCCAGTTCAGCCTGTCACGGAAGATCCGCCGCGCGCCTGCGCGGCCGCCGGAGTCCCCCATGCCTATTCGCTACCATGAGACATGTTCACGCGGCTAAGCGTGGGTTTTGGCGGCGATGCATCCGGATTATAGCCACGCCGAGCAGCGCCGGTGGTATGTCTACGATTTCGCCCAGTCGGCCTTCTCAACCACCGTCATCACGTTGTTCCTCGGCCCATATTTGACGGTATTGGCCAAATCCGGAGCGGATTCGCACGGGATGATCCATCCCTTGGGAATCCCCGTCGACGCGCGAAGTTACTGGAGCTACATCGTCAGTTTATCGGAAACCTTTCAAGTAATCTCCCTCCCGATTATCGGAGCGGTTGCCGACTATGGCCGGCGTAAGAAGGAAACGCTGGCCGCGATGGCCTACATGGGCGCGGCCGCGACGATCGCGATGTTCTTTCTTGCAGGCGGCCGGTACCTGCTGGGAGGCGCGTTGTTCGTGGTCGCCAACGTCTGCTTCGGAGCGGGCGTCGTGATCTACAACTCATTCCTGCCGGAGATCGCCCCACGCGAGGAACGTGACGCGATTTCCTCCAAGGGTTGGGCTACGGGCTACGTCGGCGGCGGACTGCTTCTGGCCTTGAATCTGTTGCTTTATCTGAACGCCGAGCGGATCGGGATAAGCGCGGAGCTGGCCACTCGCATCAGCCTTTGCTCCGCCGGCGTGTGGTGGGCATTGTTTGCATTCCCCTCCCTGGCCGGGCTTCGAAATCGCGGGCCGGCGCACTTTCTCTCGACCGAACAAAGCGCGGTCTCGGCGGTTCTGAAGCAGTTGGCGCGGACTTTAAGGGAGGTCTCCCGCTTTCCCCAAACCGTGAAGTTCATGATCGCCTTCCTGCTGTACAACGACGCGATCCAGACCGTCATCGCCTTGGCGACTCAATTCGGCAACGACGAGCTGAAGATCCCGGTCCGGCTTCTTACCCTCGCGATTCTCATGGTGCAGTTCGTTGCGTTTTTCGGAGCGCTCACGTTCAAGTGGCTGGCGGCGAAAATCGGAGCCAAGCGCGCCGTGGAACTAAGCCTGGTGATCTGGACGGCCGTCCTGGTCTATATTTATTTTTCCGTCAGGACCACTCTTCAGTTCTTTGTAATGGCGGCGGTTGTGGCCGTAGTGCTGGGAGGAAGCCAAGCGCTGAGCCGGTCGCTGTATGCGCAGCTCATTCCGAAGCTCAAAGAAGCGCAGTATTACAGCATTTACGAGATCAGCGACAAGGGAACAAGCTGGGTCTGCCCGCTGTTCTTTGGACTCGCGCTGCAATTCACCAAGAGCTACCGGGTCGCCATACTCTCGTTGATCCTATTCTTCTTCGCGGGCCTATTGCTATTGTTCAAAGTCGATGTCGAGCAAGGCGAACGCGAGATCGACCTCACTGCGGCGCAAGAACCGTAGGGCCGCTATTCACCTCCGGCGGAGGAGGAACGATCGCGTGCCGCTGCTTGATGCATCCAGTAAGCGTTAGCGCGAGCCCGGCGAAGCCGCACAGCAACCACATCCTCGCGGCCGATCTGGCCGCTGGGCCGGTGTGGACAACGCGCTGATTTTCGACCCGCAAAGAAAGTGATTTGACGCGTGGCATGTGGTCCCTCGACACCTACAGAATCGCACCCAGCCTGCCACGGGAAGCATCGCGTCAACTCATTGAGCCCGAACATGTTCGGTCTAGCACCCGATCCAGGAACCGCGGCGGTTGCGTGATTTCACTCAATCGGGATGCGTCGAAGCCGGGCAGCGCATTTCGAGAACTCATTGCGCCGGTTCGATCCGCAGAAGCGCTCCGTCGTCTTCGTCCGTCAGCAGGTACAACAGCCCGTCCGGTCCCTGGCGCACGTCGCGGAACCGCTGATGGAGATCCGTGAGAAGAGATTCGCGTCGAATCTCCTCCCATTTATCGTTGAACACGATTCGTTCGATATGGCCGGTTCCGGGGATCTCCCCGGTGCGCATGCTGCCGACGAAAGCGTTGTTCTTCCAGGCCGGGAACCGATTGCCCGTATATACCGCCAAGCCCGAAACACCGATCGACGGCACCCAAAATACCAGCGGCTGCTCAATGCCTTCGCGCCACGGAGTTGGCGAAACGCGCGGGCCCTCATAGGTTCGGCCGTAGCTCGCCACTGGCCAGCCGTAGTTCTTGCCAGGCAGGATCGCGTTGATCTTGTCGCTGCCATTCGGGCCGTCTTCCGCATTCCAAAGCTCTCCCGTGACCGGATTCACAATCAAGCCGAGCGTATTGCGATGACCGATTGAATAAATCTCGGGGCGGTAATTCGCGCGGCCGGCGAAAGGATTATCCGGCGGCAGTGAGCCGTCGTCACGGAGGCGCATGATTTTGCCACGGTAGCTTTTCGGGTCTTGCGAGCTGTCGCTATTGGATGCGCCGTTGCTGAAGTAAATCATCCCGTCGCGGCCAAAGGCCACGCGCGAATTGAATCCATTGGCGGCTTCCGGAAGGTAATCCGCGACGAACACATCGCGAACTTCTTTAAGAGCCGCGCCTTCGAGCTTTCCGCGCGCTAGCGCGATCGCGGTCGTCTTGTTTGGTCCCGGCTTGTTGTACGTGAGATAGATGAAGTGATTCGCCGCGAAATTCGGATGCAGCGCCACATCCATCAATCCCGCGAGTTGCACTGCGTAAACCTGAGGCACGCCGCTTACGGGATCGGGATCGAGCTTTCCGGCTCGGAAGATTCGCAACCGGCCGGGCCGTTCGGTGATCAGCAAACTTCCGTCGGGCAGAAACGCGATGCCCCACGGGTGTGCCAAGCCGCGCGCGAGGATCGAAACGCGAATCTTGTGCTGCTCCGCTGTGTCGAAAATGAGCGGCCCGGAACCGAGGGGAGGCACTGGCACACCGATCGGCGGAGTCTGTTGCGCAAAACCAACCGCGTCGACGAGACCCGCGCCAACCAGGACAAAAACCGCAAGGTTCTTCATGATTGCCCTCCGCTCTTTTGCACTCTCACGATACTCACATCTGAAATCGCGATCAGTCCCTTGTCCATCATCTCCTCGACCGCCGGCAACAGACGCTGGACGTTTTCTTCGCTATCGACAACCTGAACCACCACCGGCTGATCGTGAGCGAGAATGCGCCTTCGGTGAATCTCCGCCGTCTCGCCATAACCTTCCAGGCCACGGAAAACCGTCGCGCCGGCGATTCTCAACTCGCGGCATTTTTCGATGATCGCTTCGTACAAGGGCTTGCCCCTGTGCCGATCCCGCTCC
>JASHRP010000140.1 GCA_030037375.1 Bryobacteraceae bacterium
CTGTGTGGCAAGGAAAAAGACTGCGTTCAAAAGCAGATCGAAGGCAAGGAGTATGACCTTTGTGTGGACTGCTGGAATGCGATCGCGGCAAAGCTGAAGGGCAAGGGCCGGCCGATCAAGGAGAGGGAACATGTCTTTCTGCCGCAGACCGAGCGAGAAAAACCGGAAACCAAGCCCGCGCCGGGCGAGCCTCCCAAGATCTGGGGGGTCATGCACTAGATCCCTCCAAACTCAAAGCGTGCGCTCAATCGCGCCGGCCTGGAGCAGGCCGTTCGAGCGGTGCACGATGAGTGCGGCTTAGGTGGTTGAATCAGGCGGCCTGCAGCAATGGCCGCAACTCGCGAATGTCCTTGACCGCTTCGACGTTTAGAATCCGGTCAATCAGGCGATTGCACTGATCGGCTCCGATTACCGGCGTCATCAGGTCGCGGGATTTCGCGACGATCTCCTCGCGGTTCATGGGATTTTCGGCTGAGCCGCGCACAGCCTCAACGCGCTCAGTAAGCTCGGCGCCGTCCGTCAGCGTTACTTCAACGATGGCTTCCCGCTGAGGGAGTCTCCGTTGCAGCTCTTCATCCGGTATGAGCTGAACTTTGGCGCGCTGCTTCAATACGGCCGGGTCCTTCATGCGCGCGGCGTCATGCGCGGCTTTAAACGAAGCGGTCTTGTCGATCAGCATCACCGCGACCATGTGCTGAAGGCAGATATCGGGAATCTCGCGGTTGTCGACGATGGACGCCTCGTTGGTCGCCACACGAACCGTGACGGAGCGAACCTGATCCGCGTTGAACATGCGCTTCTTGAACATGAGTTCGAGCGCGTCCAAGGGCGCTTGAATCGGCGACCCCACGGTCCACTTCTTGATGCTGGTACGGGTGACTTCGAAACGCTCGCCCAACTTCTCAACCAGCTTTTCGGGATCGGACTTCGGCTGAAAGGCTTGGAAGAAATTATCCGCGCCGGAGAAGATATCGTCGATGCCCGTGCCCCCTACTTGGATCAGCAGCGCCGCGGTGACCCCGCTTCGCGCGCCGAATCCCGCGAAAACCAGGCTCTTCTCGATGTGCTCCGTGTCGCGCTGCCATGCCGCGATACCCGAGGCTTGCTGAGCGGCGTAATCGAGCAGCCAGCGCATTTGTTGTGCGTTGAGACTCGCCGCGGAGCCGGCTGCCGCGGCCGCGCCGAATTCGGCGGAGATGGTATGGGTGCTGCGATGGCTCTCGTCCATGTAAGCCAAGGCGCCCAGAGTCATGGTGACGCGCGGACCAACGTCGTAGCCCAGCGCGATGGCGCGAAGAAAGCGCGTACCGTCGATTCCGAATTGCTCCCCGGCCGCGAGCGCGGCCGGAACAACCGCGCAGCCGGGATGGGATTGCGATGGCGCGTGCGTATCGTCAGTTTCGTCGGAGTGCGCGAGCATTCCATTCGCCAGCGCCGCTTCCATCGGCCCGCAGACGACTTTCGATCCGGCCACGGTGGCGATTGTTGTTCCCGCTTGCGCGCGGGCGAACTGAATCGCCAGCCGCCCGGGAGGCAGACGTGAGCCGGAGATCATCGCCGCCAAAGTATCGAGAGTGTGATGCTTGGTCTTCTCCAAGGCGTCTGCGGGCAGAGCACGCTCGCGGGCCTCGCTCATGTAGGTGCTGAGCCGGAGCATGACTGGGCTCGGCGCGTCCGCGGCCAGACTGCGCCTCCGCTCCAAAGCTGCGGCGGCCAGCAAGCCGCCCGCGCCGCGCAAAATGCTTCTGCGGGACGATTTTCGGATAAACATCGCGTACAGTATATAAGAGCGAAATGTCCAGCACGACGCTCAAGCCCGTCGACGTAGCAGTAATCGGATTGGGCGCCGCGGGAGGCGTCGCAGTCTTGCCGCTGGCTCGCGCGGGCTTGAAGATTGCGGGGATCGAGGCGGGAACATGGATGGACCCGCACCGGGATTTTCACGCGGACGAGATTTACAACAACGTCCGGCGGCTGGTGTCATCGGGCTTCAAAGCACAGGCGGAGTGTCCGACGCTCAGGCAGAATCCATCGCAGACCGCTCAACCCGCGCGGCCCCATCCGATGATGAACGCCATCGGCGGAACGACGATCCATTATTGGGCCCAAAGCTGGCGATTGAAGCCTTGGGATTTCCGCACACGCTCCGCTGTGATCGACCGTTACGGAGTCAGCGCGATTCCACGTGGATCGACCCTTGAAGATTGGCCCATTTCCTACGACGCTCTCGCGCCGTACTATGAAACCGTCGAAATCGAAGTGGGCGTTTCCGGCAAAGCCGGCAACATCCAAGGACGGATCGATCCAGCCGGCAATGTGTTCGAGGCTCCACGCCGCGCGGAGTATCCGATGCCGCCGCTGCGCGGAAGCGGATTCACGGATCGCATGGCCGATGTCGCGCGGCAGCTTGGATGGCATCCGTTTCCGCCGCCGGCTGCCATTAATTCGAAGCCTTACCGCGGACGGGCTTCCTGCGCGTATCACGGTTACTGCGCAACCGGCGGCTGTCATGTCAGCGCGAAGAACTCAACCGCGGTAACCACGATTCCGGAGGCGGTCAAAACCAAGAACCTGGCGATTGCGGATCGCGCCCAGGTTACGCGGATTCTCACGGACGCGAAAGGCCGCGTGAGCGGCGTCCATTATTTGCGCGGCGGCCAGGAGTTCATTCAGCCCGCCAAAGTGGTGCTGCTCGCGTCTTACACGTATGAGAATTCGAGGCTCCTTCTGCTTTCGAAATCCGCCAAGCATCCGAACGGGCTTTCGAACAATCACGGACAGGTGGGCAAGCATTACTTCGGCCATTGGAACGATGCCGTGGGGGCGTTATTCCCTTTCGACGTGAACATCTGGTACGGGTTGCCCGCGCAGGGCACGGCCGTTGACGATTGGGCCGACGACCGATACGACCACTCCGGACTTGGATTCATCGGCGGCACGAGCCTGCACGTCCGAACCGAGCGCCACCCGATCGAGGCCGCGGACATGAATACCTTCGGGCGAGCTCCCAACTGGGGCTCGCGATGGAAGGCGTTCGTGCATGAAAACGCCGCCCGGTACGCGAACACGTACATGCAGACCAGCAGCTTTCCGTACGAAACTTCATACCTCGATCTGGACCCGACCGTGAAGGATCCTTTGGGCGATCCGGTGTGCCGGATCACGACCGGGGGCCCCAAGGAGAATGAGCAGAGGGCAGCACTCTATGCGCAGCAGAAGATGGAGCAGTGGTTCCGCGCGGCAGGCGCTATCGAGGTGCTGAAGAACGTCCCGAACGGTCCGGGCATCTCGACCCATGCTTACGGAGGAACACGCATGGGCGATAACGTGGAGACGAATGTGGTCGACCGGTGGGGGTTCTCCCACGAAGCGCCTAATCTCGGGGTGCTGGGAGCGTCGGTAATGGGAACTAGCGGCGCGCGAAATCCGACGCTTACCGTGCAAGCGTTGGCATGGCGCACGGCCGAGCATTTGGTGAAAAATTGGAAGTCGATCGCGGGATAGCGGCCCCGCGCTCGGTTCACTCGTAGTACGCGGGCGATTTCTTCAGCTTGGAATTCGCGATCAAGTCGTGCTGAATCCAGAACTGTGCGTGCGTGTCTTTGAGGAACTTTTCAATGGTCACGCGGGAAGCCACGGTCTGATCCGCATTGAATTCAGTGGTTGGGACCAGATTGCGCTTCCGCTCCTCGGGGTAATGATACAAGTCGCCGCTGAGAACCACGGGCCCGGTCTTCGCGAGCTTCAAATACAAAACCTGATGCCCCGGAGAATGTCCCGGCGCGGCCTTGATGATCACGGTTTGATCGCCGAACACGTCATAATCGGGAGTAGTGATGAAGATCGTCTTGCTATTCTTCAAGGCGCTGAAGTTCTGCGGCTCAGTTCGGGGCGAGGGCGGGTCCATGAACATGTAGTCGCGCTCCGCCTTAGGAGTCAGCCAGGTCGATCCGGCGAATAGATTGGCGTTCCCCACGTGATCCCAGTGAAAGTGCGACAGCGCCAGATAAGTGATGTCGGTTGGGGCAAAGCCCACCTGCGCAAGCTGTGAGGTTAGGGTCTTGGTGGTGGTCGCGTAACGAAGGGTTCCCACGCCGTTCTTGAACGTGCTGTCCGCCACCGGACCGGTGTCCCAAATCATGGTCCCTTTCGGATGCGCGATCAAAAAACACGGCGCGGACATGGCGCTGCTGGCCAGCTCTTCCTTTTTCAGCCGATAGGGCGACGTATCCGGAATATCCAAGCGGCCGCAATCGAACACATAAAGCCGGACGGATTTCGGCAACTGCGGCTTGGCTTGTTGCGCCCCGCAAAGGCAGGCGT
>JASHRP010000141.1 GCA_030037375.1 Bryobacteraceae bacterium
GAAAACTCCGGCGTCGGCCGCGCCATTCGAGCGGCGCAAGCCCTGGGGCCCGTGCGCATCGGAAGTATCGGGCTGGGCGCCGGCGTACTCTCGAACTACGGCCGCGCGGGCGACTACATCCGCATCTACGAGATCAACCCGCTGGTCCCTGGGATCGCCACGACCCAATTCTCCTTCTATCCCCACTCACCCGCCGACAAAGCCATTCTCATGGGCGACGCTCGCTTGACCCTCGAACGGCAGGAGCCGCAGAATTACGACGTCCTATCCGTCGACGCGTTCTCGAGCGACGCGATTCCGATTCACCTGCTCACCCGCGAGGCCTTGCAGTTGTACTTCCGCCACATCAAGCCCGACGGCGTCCTGGCCCTCCATATCTCGAATCGCTACCTCGATCTTGGTCCTGTCTGCGGAGCTGGGGCCCAGTATTTCAAGAAGGAAGCTCGCACCGTTAGCGACGATGGCGAAGGCGGCAGCTACCTTAATTCATCAACCTGGGTCCTGGTGACCAGCCATCCTCAATGGTTCGATTCACCGGCCTTCGCGGGGGCCGATATGGCGCCCACCACCGTCAAACCGGGCTTTCGGCCCTGGACGGACGACTACAGCAACATCGTTCAAATTCTTAGATTGGAATAGGTTGGCCCCCGGAACCTAGCCTGATGAATTAGTTTTAATTATGCCTTAAGCCCATCTTCATGAAATATTGGCATGATTAACCCTGGAGGCGGCTGCAACCGCCGACAGATCACAAGGAGAGATTACTCTATGAAGAAGATCATGGGCGCCGTGCTCGGCCTTTCTCTGGCCATTGGCGCGTTCAGCTTCGCTTTCGCCGCACCTCAGGATCAGAAAGACACCACCAAGAACACCAAGAAGGGCAAGGGCAAGAAGGGCAGCGGCAAGGACACCACCAAGAAGAACTAGTTCCCAGCTCTTTTGCATTTGTAGAAGTTTAAAGCGCCGCGGTCGAACCCTCGATCGCGGCGCTTTTGATTTGTCTGCCAGGTCTAGCGAAACCGTCCCCGGAAGCCGCCGTAGAATCCGACCCCGCCGAAATAGAATCCAGGACCCCAGTAGTATGGATAGCCATAGTAAGGGTAGCCGTAGTAGGGATAGGGATAAGCAGCCGCGTATCCATAGGCTCCCGGAGCAGGCGGGCCTGTCCTGCCGTTCCGAAGCTGCGCGGGTTGATTGTAATCCGCCGGAGTAACCGCATGGAACGCCTGTGGAGCGCGGTCCGTGGCGATGTTCACATCGGCGTCGATTTTAAAGGTCAGCACGCTTTCCGGGTAGATGATGGTTGGCTGGCCGCGAGTCAGAAGCACGCCGACCGTGGAAACCACCGCGCCGGCCCCAGCTCCGATCGCCGCTCCCACGCCGCCCGCCGCGATCGCACCCGCCGCTGCTCCGACCGCCGTAGTGGTCCCGATCGCCGCCGCATCCCGGCCCACCGAGGTCGGCCCATTCCGAGTCAGCAATTCCGATTGCACCGGCACCTGCTGGCCGTCGGCGAGCGTTAGATCGGTCAACTGCACTCCCAGGTGAGAGACGCCCTTGGCGCGCCCCGCCTTGATCGCCTCCGCGACTCTGCCGGCGATGATCTGCCCGGGCTCCGCCACGACGATTCCGTTAATCACGATCGGACGAACCAAGCTGGCGGTGAAGGCGTCCCCTTGCTGGTTCCGGTCCGACGATAGCATCTGATTCACCCGGACCGTCACGTAAGTTCCCGCCTTGAGCGTCAACTGCGGCGGGGGTGCGGGAGACGCCGCCGGATCGGCCGCCGGGGGCGGAGGCAACGGAGCGGCGGCTTGGGGATCACTGCCAGATCCCGAGCCAGAGTCTCCAATGTGCTTCCAGCCGCTCTGCGCCGTAGCGCTCTGAGAGGGTGCCGCGTCCTGAGCGGCAACCAAGCTCGCCGCGGCGAGCAAACTCAACGTGATTCGATAAACCGATTTCATTTTCTCGCGCCTCTTTCTCTTTCCTCCGCAATACGGACTTCGCGGTGCATGTAGCTTTCCATTCTCAAGCTGTTGATAACAGGAATCTATCCGAACACGGCTCATGTTGCAAATCCACCGAAGTGGTGGTTTTAAGCCACTCGATTCGACCTTGGTTAGAATGGCTTGAGTGCCAGGGCGCGAGATCCTCAATGCCGAGACGGTCCTCGCCCTCGGCGTGATCATCGCGCTGCTAGCGCGAAGCCGATCGGCCACCGGCGATCGGACTGCACGGCGCACGGGCTTGGCCGCTCGCGATGCACTCGCCGTAGCCTCCTTGTTCGCCGTCATCGTCGCCGTTTATTGGTCCGCTTCCCGGATGCCTTTCGTCTCGGACGACTACGTACTCGCAAACCTGGCGCGATTATCTTCAGGCAATTACTCGATCCCGTTCACGCGCGGCGGAGGCGACGGCTTTTTTCGCCCGCTCGGTTATATCTCGCTCGGGTGGACCTGGCCCTGGGCCGATCTCGACCCGGTTCGATGGCACGCTGCCGCTCTAACTCTGCACTGCGTGAACTCGGCATTGGTGTACCTTCTGGCCCGCTCGATCGACAACCTGCGCCCCTGGGCCTGGTTTGCGGGCGCGCTATTTGCCGTGAACGGCGCACATCCCGAATCCGTCGCGTGGATCGCCGGGCGTTTCGATCTCCTCGCGGCATTCTTCTCGCTGATCGCCTTGATTTCGTTCATCCGCTTATGGGAGACCGGCGCTCTCGCGTGGGGCATCGCTAGCGCCATCGCCATGGCCGCGGGCATTCTCTCGAAGGAATCCGCCTACGCGCTTCCGCTGATGATGGCGATCTACCCGGCATCCCGCCCGGGCCTCCAAAAGCACGGACTAAAGCTTCTCGCGCCGTTCTTCCTACTTGCCGCCGCGCTATTCGGGTATCGTTGGACCCTCCAAGGCGGAATCGGCGGCTACGCAGGCATGTTCGCGTTGCATCCCCTGTCTCTCGCGAACGCGCTACTGCTGAGGCTCTGGGCGATTCTGTTCTTTCCGGTGAACTGGTCCGCGAACGTTACCGCGCCGGTCGTTATCGCGGCCATCGCATGCGCGGCAGCCTGGATCGCGCTTGCGTGGGCTTCGCGTGGATCTCGTCCGCGATTGCTCCTGCCTCTTGGACTCACCCTCGCCGCCGCGATTCCGCCCGTTGGCCAGCTATTGATAGGAGCCGATCTCGAAAAATCGCGCGTGCTGTATCTTCCTTCCGCCGGGTTCTGTCTGTTCGTTGCCGCGGCGGCTCAGATGGCCGCGCCGAAAGTGCGAGTTGGCGCCGCGGTCGCGATTCTTGTGTTCCAGCTCACCGCGCTGCGCCACAATCTCGCGATTTGGGAAAACGTCGCCGCGAAATCCAAGGCCGTATGCGAGGCAGCGATTGCGTGCTCCAATCCGGAATCCGTCTCCGGCCTGCCGCGTACCATCGATGGCGTCTATTTCTTCGCTAACGGATTTCCCGAATGCGTCCGTTTCGAACAAGCCCAGCGCCCCGAAATTGCCGCGCACTCCTGCTCCCTAGCCTGGGACACTCAGTCGCGGAAGCTTCGCGAGCAGAAGTAGCTACGGCTGCTGCGCGCCGGCTGCCTCGATCAAAGCCTGTTGCATCGCGGTCATCGCCTGCGGTGAACCGGTGAACAGGTTACGGGGAATGTGCCGGTAATGCATGATCTGCCGATACAAATAATCCTCGAGCTGGGAGTTGATTCCCCAACCTCCGATATATTGCAGCCGCAGATCGGCATCCGTGTTAAGCTCCGAGCCTTTGATCCACGGATCGAGATCTTCCTTGCCTCCCGCGTAGGTCGAAAACAGATCCACAGCCGACCCTATTCCGACGTCGCGCAACGATTGCGCCACCGTCTCATAATCCGGCTGGTCGAGACGTGATTGAACCTGGTCTAAATCGATCTTGAGCGGTTCTGCCTGGCCCAGGAAAACCATGTCATAGCCCTGCCCGTCGCGAGTATTCGCCCAGATGGTCCCGTTGGGGAACGCCGCCAAAAACGTCGCGATCTCGCTCTTGATCGTCCGCTCATCGGTCTCGTACAGCGGTACGTAGAGGCTGAAGTATCCGCCGGGATTGAGATGCTCCTTCACCATGTTGAAGTACTCGACCGAGTAAATCGCGGCGGTTCCCTTAACGAAAATATCCAGAGGGTCGGAGGCGATTATGTCGTACTTATCCTTGGTCGTCAAAATGTAGTGGCGGGCGTCGTCATAAACGATGTGCGTGCGCGGGTTGTGATAGACGTCGTAATCCTGGGGCGCGAAGAAGCGCGTGGAAGTCGGAGGAATCATCGGCTCGATCTCGCAAACCGTGATGTGCTCGATCCCCGGATAACGCGTAAACGTTCCCGCCGAGACACCCGCCCCGAATCCGATACCCAGGATCGATTTCGGATTGGGATGCAGCAACGCCGGCAAATGGCCGACCATGCGCTGGAGCTTCATATCGGCGGGCTTTGTGGTCGCTTCCGGATGCCCGTTCACGTCCACTTCGACAGCTCCATCGCCGTGTTCGATGATGGCCACCGAAGAGTTCCGCCCCTCCACCGTGTAAAGAATCTTCGCCGGGCCAAACGCCGCGGTCCGCCGGCCGTAGGCGATCAGCTCGCCCGGAATCGGGTCGAGGTTGATCGCCAGATAGACGGAAAAAACCAGCGCGAGAGTAAGCACAGTCGCGGTGACGGAATCGGATCGCTGCCACGCCATCGGCCCCAGCACCACCGCCGCGCTCAAAATCGCCATGATCAGGATCAAGCGCTGGGTGTCTTGCGTCCCGATCCAGGGAATCAGAACGATGCTGGCCGACAATGCCCCGGCGATCGCGCCCAACGTGTTCGCCGCATAGATCCCTCCTACCAGCCTTCCCGAATCCTCGCCCGGCTTGGCCACTGCGGCAAGGGCCAGAGGAAAGCTCGCGCCCCAGAACAGCGCGGGTGGCAGAATCGCCCACAGGCAGCGGGCGAGGTCGAGCTGAAAAGTCTGCCACGGGCTGTAGGAAAAAATCGGGTCGAGGGGCCAGTACGGCAGCGAATCCGCGATCATGTACGCCGACCAGAAAACGGCGATCGCCAGAAACACCTGGCACCACCCCAGCGCCGCGCGCGCCGGCATGGATCTCAAAATCGCGGCTCCCGCCCCGCTGCCCAGTGCCATGCCGATCAGAAACACCGCCAAAATGATCGAGAACACATACACCGTCGAACCCAGCAGCATTCCCATCAGCCGCGTCCACACAACCTCGGCTCCCAGCGCGCCTGCGCCCGAAAGCGCGATTGCAAAATAGACGGTCCACTGAAAACCTTCCGACGCAGCGAAGCCGGTGTGCGGAGCGGAAGCTTCCTCGCCTTCAGCCGCATCCGCCTCCGAATCCAGATCGGACCGCGCGGGCAGCCGGCTCGCCATAACCATGCTAAGACCGGCGACGGCGAAATTGATCGCGGCCGCGGCCAGCGTCGCGATGGTCACGTTATACAGCCGCAGAAGATAGAACCCGGCCAGCAAGCATCCGAACACCGCGCCCAGCGTGTTGCCCCCGTAAAGCAGTCCCCACCAGGAGACTCCACGCTGATTCAACTCGATCCAGCGCGAGAGCGCGGGGAACGACGCGCCCATCAGCGCCGTCGGCGGCAGGAGGCAAACGGTCGCGAGCAGCCCGCGCAAGATCTCGTTCGAAAGTCCGCTCTGGAATCCCGCGATGTAAGCGCGCTCGACCAGCGGCGTAATCGCCAACGCCAGGAGCCCCAGAACTCCGATTCCGGCTTCAAGCGCGGCGTAGATCCTCAGCGGATGGGCATGCGCAAAGCGCTCCAGCCTCGGCCACCCGATGCTGCCAAGGCACAACCCTCCCATAAAGGCCGCGAGCAGGAACCCCATCGACACCGCGGTCGACCCGACCGCTAGTTGCAGCATCTGATACCAGACAATCTCGTAGACCAGCGCGGCGCATCCGCTTCCGGCAAACAAAATCAGAAGCAGCGGCAGAAAGCGGGACGCATCGCGCCGCGAAACCCCGGAAGTTGAGGAGTCCGGAATGCCCTGGAGCGGGCTCTGAAGGTCTTGCATAGGAAAACTGCTGGCCTATGAGTATGCCACAGATATGCTCTCATGAATTGAGAACTCCCACCAATGACCCCGACTCAAATCGCGCCGGATGTACGCGAACGCCTGATTGTGGCGCTGGATGTGCCGGATGTCGCTGCTGCCGGAAAAATGGTCGCCGATTTGGACGGCGTAGCCTCATTCTTCAAGATCGGTCTCACGCTGCAACTCGCCCCCGGCGTCGAGGATTTGATTCAGTCGGTGATCAAGGACGGCAAGAAGGTCTTTCTCGATTACAAGTATTACGACATCTCTGAAACGCTGAAAACCGCGGTGCGCAGAGCGGCCGGATTGGGCGTCTCCTTTCTCACGATTCACGGACCCAGCGTGCTGATTCGAGCCGCCGTCGAGGGTCGCGGATCGAGCCCATTGAAGTTGTTCACCGTAACGGTGCTCACCAGCCTCGACGCGGGCGACATGACCGAAATGGGTTACTCGTCGCATTCGGTCGAGGAACTCGTGCTGTTTCGCGCGCGAAAAGCCTTGGAGGCCGGGTGCGACGGCGTGATCGCGTCCGGGCTGGAAGCGAAAAAGATCAAGGAGCTAACCGGAGGGAAGCTCCTGGTTGTGACGCCCGGAATCCGTCCGCTGGGCTCCGGCGCGGACGATCAGAAGCGGCGCACCACGCCACGCGACGCGATCCTCGCCGGCGCGGATTACCTCGTCGTTGGCCGTCCGATCACCGATCCCAAAGGCATGACGCCGAAACAAGCCGCGGAAGAAATCCTGGCGGAGGTGCAGTCTGCGTTCGCCGAACGCGCTTAGCAGCTGTGCCGGTTGCGATGGGCCACGATTTGAAGCATCGTGTCCGCGACAGCTTTTTCGAGAGCCGTCACGTGCGGCAGCCCCTGTTTCGTTGGATCGAGCCCTCCGGCTTTTGTCCAACATTCAATTGCATCGCGATGCGCTTTACGCAGCTTATCGCGCTCTTCGCACTCGGCCGCTGTTGCCGTGGAATTAGCCGGAGCCATGGTATTAAGGGGAAGCCAGACGTAGGCGACACGAACCGGGCAACGCGCGAGACGCTCCTTCCGACGAACTGCCTCCCCGCAGATTAGAGTTTGAAATGCGCCAAGTGTTTCACAACCTATCAGAATATTCGAGGAGGCCTTCCCCAAGGAGATCAACCACTTAGTACCAAGACTGTCTAAGCATTGAACTCAGAAGTTTCCTAGAGGCACAACGAATGCCCTGGGTTCGAAGAGATCGCGGCGGAAGATTCAAGGATCGTGATGGTTAGATTGTTAAGATTGCCGGGCGGAGCGGGAAGTTGTCCCGGATTCACTTTTAGGCAGCTCCATAATCGCCTTAATCCTGTGCGAGCATATTCTCATTGAAGAATGAGCCTGAAGGTGGGAGCGGAGCGACCGCCGCGAGGCCTCCTTTCTGATTTTGGTTTGGGTGTAA
>JASHRP010000142.1 GCA_030037375.1 Bryobacteraceae bacterium
TGATTCTGATTCTGTGCGTTTCCGCGGCGGCCGGATTGGCACTGCCTTTGCGGCGATTGACGCGCCGGCGCGCAGTTGGCAAGGCTGAGGCGACTTTCCCGCAGTTCCAGCAACGCCTGACCACTTTTACGGAACGCGACGGGCAAGATCCATTTATCGAGCTTTTAGCCGAGGAAACACTGGACGTGGCCCAGACCGCCGAGCCAAAGCATATGGTCACGGATACCCGCTTGTGGACCTCGCTCGGCACTGCGGTTAGCGCTCTTGCGGTGCTGATCTGGGTGATCGCGGCGGGCCCCGGGTTTCTCGGTTACGGCGCTTCGCTGCTCTGGACCGGTCCGCACAAGGACAAACCCTCACTCTACGATTTGCGCGTGAGCCCCGGCGACGCGGTCGTGCGGCGCCATGCGGATCAATTGGTTTCCGCGCTTCCGACGGGCATGCAGTCGCCCAGCGTGAAGTTATACGCCCGCTTCCAAAGTTCCTCGAAGTGGGAAGAGATCGCGATGCAGCCGCAGGCGGCGGGTAGTTTCGCGGGAGGCTATCAATTCCTGTTCGCCGCTTTGCCCGAAAACGTCGAGTATTACGTTACCGCGGGCGCGATGACATCGAAGCACTTCAATATTCACGTCACTGATCTGCCTTCGGTCAAGCAGATTCGCGTAACGTACCACTATCCGGCGTGGACCGGCATGCCGAATGAGACCGAGGAGCGGGGCGGGGACCTGCGCGCGGTCGCGGGAACAGTCGCGGAGCTGGAGGTATCGACGGACCGGCCGCTGCAGGGCGGGCAAATCCAGCTCGACAACGGGCAAAAAATCGATTTGGCCGCAGGCGCGAACAACGTGTATCGCGGAACCGTCAAGATGGATCAGGACGGCGTTTACCACATCGCCGGAATCGAGCAGGGGCAGCCCGTTCGAATCAGCGAAGACTTTTTCGTCGAGGCTCGCAAAGCCAACCCGCCGCAGATTGCGATGGTTCGTCCGCGCGGCGACTACCACGCTCTTCCCATCGAGGAAGTGACGATGGGAATCAAGGCGACGGATGAATACGGGTTGAAGGACGTGACGCTCCACTATTCGGTGAACGGCGGCCCGGAGGCGACGGTGGACCTGCTACCTAAGAAGGGGCAGAAGGATTCGGACGGTTCGACCACGCTGTCGCTTGAGAATTTCAAGCTTTCGCCCGGCGACCTGATTAGCGTGTATGCGACGGCCAAGGATGCCAACGCCGAATCGCACACCGACATGATGTTCATTCAGGCCGATCCGTACGAGCGGAACTTCACGCAATCCCAGCAGGGCGGCGGTGGTGGAGGGGGCGGCGGCGGGGGCGGAGGCCGCGGGAACGATGCGGCGCAGATTACGCAGCGCGAGAAGGAAATCATATCCACGACTTTCAAACAGGAAGTGGATAAGAACGGCACCCCGCAGCAAGCCGCTGAAGTCTCCAAGTTGCTCTCGCAATCCCAGGCCACGCTCAGGGATCAAGCGATTACGCTTTCGGGGCGCCTGCAAGCTCGCGAGCTGACCAACGAAGTTCAGGCCATCAACGATTTTCAGAAAGATATGATCGCGGCGTCGCAGGCGATGACGCCGGCCGCGCAGCAATTGCAGCAGCAGAAGTGGAAAGACGCGATTCCGAATGAGCAGAAGGCGCTGCAATTCCTGCAACGCGCCGAAGCCACTTACCGCGACATTCAAATTGCGTTTGGAGCGGGCGGCGGTGGAGGCGGCGGCGGTGGCGGCGGAGCTGCTCGAGACTTGGCCGCGCTTTTCGATCTCGAGCTCGACACCGAGAAGAATCAATATGAGACGCGTCAATCCTCGCCCGCCTCAGAGGAGCAGCAACAGCAGCAGATTGACGATGCGTTGAAGAAACTCGACGAGCTGGCGCGGCGCGAGGAAGCTATGGCGCAGCAACAGCGCAACGGCCAGCAGCAGACCGCCGAGCAGAAGTATCAACAGGAGTCGCTGGAACGAGAGGCTCAGCAGCTTCAGCAGCAGTTGGAGCAACAGTTGGGGCAGCAGGGCCGGCAAGGTCAGCAGGGCGGACAGGGCCAGCAATCGAGCAGCTCAAGCGCGTCCTCTCAGTCCAAGTCCGGCTCGCGCGGCGGGCAAGGAGGGGGCGGCGCGAGCGCGTCAAATTCTCAGCAATCGGGCTCTCAGCAAGGGGGCTCTGCTTCGCCAGAGGCTCGTCAGCAGGCGGCGCAGCAGGCGCTCGACCGCATAAAGCAAGCAGTTGATGACATCAAGCGAGCGGGCTCGCAAAACGGCAGCGCGGCCGATTCCCGCCGCGCGGCGGATCGCTTGCATGAGGCCATGGACCGGCTCGGTTCCATGCAACAGCAGGATGCGGGCGGGCAAATTAGCGCCATGGCGCAGGAGGCCCAGCAAATAGCCACGCGGCAGAAGGATCAGGCGGACCATGTTCGCGACCTGATGGCGCAGCAGAATGCCGCACGCACCTCCGGCAAGCAGCCGAGTTATCCCAGCGCCCAGGAGATCGACAAGATGGTCAACGACCGCCAGCAGGCGAGCGACGACCTGAGCAGGCTCACGCAGAAGCTTCGCAATGAGGCTCGCGAGCTCTCGGGTACCCAGCCGGCGGCCTCTTCGAAGCTGAGAGGCGCGCTGGACACGATGGATGAAAACGATTTAGGAACGCGGATGCAGCGCAGCTCGGATTGGCTACGGGGCGGAAGTTTCTCAGATCAAGCTGAAAGCGCTCTGACCAGCGATCT
>JASHRP010000143.1 GCA_030037375.1 Bryobacteraceae bacterium
CCCCGGCGGTCCGATCATGATGATGTCGCTGCGCTTCTCGATGTTCCTAAGATCGATAAACCCGTCGCCCAGCTTCCCTCCGACGCTCTGCGTTCGAACACGATCAAAGTGATACGGTCTTAAGACGACGGTCGAACTATCGGTGTTTAGACCGTCCCGGGTTCTAATCACTGGTCACCGGTCCAGCGCAGGTGCCGCCCGTTGTGCGGAGTCAACTTTCAACGACTCAATTGCCTTCTTAACGGTCAGCTCCGCATAATACTGTGGATTATGCTTGTCGAGGCGCCGCCAGGTCGCGATCGCGACGATCACCAGATCTTCCGAATCGCCCCGCGCCAAAGCTCGTTTAGCGTAGGCCCAGTCGCGCTCGGATTGCGAATGTCCCACCAAGGCGACTTTCGCCGGACGGTGCGTGGTTTCGGTAGCCACCCGACCGACGCGCTCATCCGCGGGAAATTTCGGGAATCGTTCCGGCCCCCACACTTCACGTGCGAGTGACTGGACGGTGACGAGGTGCCTGCGCCCGTATTTGTGGTTGTAGAATCCGGGCAGTCGGAGAACGCGCGAGCAATCGGTGTCCAATCCGCTGATTTGTCGCCTTGGGCCGGTTTTTTAATAGGGTGACAAAACCGCGCAGTCCGGTTACACATCAAGCTGGTCGCGTCTACGGGGTTGCTTTGGCAACCGAACGCCCTTATGCGGCACTAAAGGATGCGCGCGGAAACGACAGTGATATTCTGTCGTTAAAGTGGCTCGGCTAAGAAGAAGGCTCCTAAGCTTGCTCGCCGTGGCGGTCGCGTGTTCCGTCAGCCAGTGCCTTATTCTTTGTGCGAGTGGACCCGCTTCGGGGGCGGTGTCGCCAGCACCTTGCCGTCACTGCCCACCGGGTAAACAAAGCCCCGCATCCTGCTCGGATCAACAGTTTCCTCAAGCCGACGTCGCCCGCTCGTCGCCGGAGTTCGCCGCCAACGCAACGGTGACGTCTATTTTGGCTGGCCCTGCGGTTTTCGTTCCGGTCTCGCTGGCTGCAGCCGCGTGCAAGCTTTCGGCGCTTGACGCGTTGTGGCCGCCCGGCCGTGCCGTCCCTTCCGTAGCCGTCCTGAGAATCTGAGGCCTCCCCGCTAGTCTCATTCGCTTTCTTTTGGAGATACAGACCGCCGCCGTTGGTGCGGCAGGGGAGGAGTTGTTTCTAAATGACGTTAAGACGTGCACTTATAGGATTGTGGATAACGATGATTCGGGCAGGGTACGCGCAACAGACGCCCATGCCAGGAATGCCAGGGATGGCCGGTATGAACATGGGCGATTCGACCAGCGCGATGAACGATCTGTTTGTCATGGCCGGGTCGGATTTTAATCGACCCGGATTAGTCCCGAGAGCGAATTACAGCCTCGGCATCGGCCATATGTTCAAACTCTTGAAGAAGAATCCTCTGGGAGACGAGGTGACGTTTTCCTACATGTACGAAAACAGCGGCAGCTATGGGTTCTGGCACACCTCGTTCGGTGAACACACCGAGTCGGCGGGATTGATGAAAAACTTCCGGCTTCCGAGAACGAAACTGGTGACGGGTTACGGATGGGCTCAAACTCCATAAGGATCAGGCCGCGATGAAGGCTAGTCTACCGTTGCTGGCTGGAACCAGCAATCGCCGCAGCTCTGCTCTTTTGTTCGTATCCGCGTAATTCGTCGCGGATACGGATCATCCAGGAGGGGACCACGAGCCAACAAGCTTCTCACTTGAAGCCGAGAACCTCTGGCAAATCCATCGAGGCTCCGGCCAGCCTTCTGGTAAGGCGCACGGTTATTGCTGTTCAGCTCGCTTTGCGCTTCACCGCCCAGCGTTGTTTCATCCGCAGCACTTGGAGCGCGGCTAACGCCGCATTCAACCGGTCAGGCTCCTGAATCAAAGGCGCGAGGATTTGTTCTATTGACGGTTATCGCGCCGCCAACTGGCAGGTGATTGGCGCAACGAGGGGCCGCGGACATCGCGCGCCCACCTTGGAGCAGACGCGGCCGGTCAAGCAGATGCTGGGCTTGCCCTTGCATCGCCACTTCCGGGAGCTACTGCACGATGAGGCGTCCGCGCCTGGATGTGAATCTGGAAGAGCTGGACCGAGTACTGGATCAATAGATCTTTGGGATATAATCGGTTGAACCTACTATGAACGAGCAGCGGCGTGTGAGACGCCTTTCGCCGGATTCCGCCGCTCTGATAGCCATCGCGGCATTGACGGCGATGGGATTCACCCAGGGGCAATCCATACCGATTATTAATGCCGGGTTCGACAGCCTCTTGCTCAACTGCACACCAGGAGCTCCTTGCTTTGAAGCTGGAGTGATACCGGGTTGGACACTCACCGGGGTAGGCAACTCGACCTTCAAGCCTTCAACCGGCACGGGGGGCATTTTCCCCGGCGGAATACCGGGGGGTTTAAACGTCGCGGCGGTTAACTGCTCTGGCTGTGCCGGAGGGGCCATTTCGCAAGACCTGGGATTTGCCCCGTTGCCCAACACTACTTATACCTTAACCGCATATGTCGGGCAGCGGGCCGACGCTCCCTTCGCTACCTATGCGGTTGAACTTCTTGTTGGGACGAAGAGCGTTGCTTCGGACACCACACTCAAGCCCGCGCCGGGGACCTTCCTTCTAGATACGGTCCCCTACAACTCCGGCAGTTCCCCACCCGCCGGAGATCTCATCATCCAGCTCAGCGCGGGCGCCCAAGGGCAGGCAGAGTTTGCTCAGATTGCGCTCATGGCCACTTCGGTTGCGCCGACGATGCAGATCCTTCCACATCTTGCGTTCGGCGGCGGCTGGTACACGGATCTTTATTTCACGAACATCAGCAGCGCTCCAGTGTCGTTCACCGTCAACTTCATCGGCGACGACGGCAACCCAGTTACTATCCCAGCCCCGATAGGTGGTTCGTCCGTCGTGGTTAATCTGGCGGCTCGAAGCACAGCCCTCCTGCAAGCGCCTAACGTTGGATCGCTGGCGGAAGGATATGTCTCGGTAGCGTTGCCTTCGGGCGTATCAGTTTACGGCGTATTCGGTCTGAGCGTCCCGGGCCAGCCGGTTCAGGAGGCGGTCGTGCCGCTGTCGGGAACTACCGCCATCACGAGCACTCTGTTATTTGACAACGCGAACTACACGACAGGCGTCGCGCTGGTCAATCTATCTTCTGTAAGCGCCACTATTTCGGCGATTGCGTATGACAATCTAGGAAACATGATTGCGACATCCGCTATTCCATTGGCGGCTAATGCCCATAAAGCTGATGTGCTAACAAACTTTCCCGGCTTGGCCGCGTTAGCTGGATTGGTAGGTTCGGTGGACTTCACCTCCTCTGCCGGGACGCTTGCCTTGCTCGGAATACGGTCCAACGGCTCGGCGTTCACCTCGATTCCGGTTTCGAACCGGTAGTTGTGAGCTCTGTTCTTTGCTTGTTTCCCGTCGCTAACGCCTCAGCAAGGCCAAAGGGCTTAGCTAATGGCCGGGAGCATTCGCCTCCCGCACTCTCTTATCCAATTCCTCGGCCTCCTGATCCCTTTTCTGCAACCGCAGGAATGAAGAATATGCTTGTAGAGTAGCAATTAGGCTTAAGGGATCATCCGCGTGTTCTGCGGTGATGTTGCTGATGGCCTCCTTATAAAGAGAATCCACCGCAATTGAGGGCAATCCGCGCTTCGCTGAAACCAGAGCAATCTCGGTCAAACCTTTCGCCACATCCGGGTGACCGGATGTTAGCAACCTCTGCCGAATGTCCATCGCCTGCTTGAAGTCGGCTTCGGCGCGATCTACGCCGCCGGCATCCAGGGTTAGATTGCCACGAGTTTCGATCACACGGGCCGCCATGAGGCTTCCGGAACCGAGCCGCGCGGTCGCGATGCGAAGAGCTTCCGCGATAAGAGACCCGCTGTCCTGCGGACGCTGATTGCGCCCTGCAATTTCCGCGCTGACACGAAGGATCTCCACCGCCGGCAACCAGTTGGGAACGGAGTCCCCATTATAAAGATCCATAGCTCGTTTGATGACCTGCGAGCTCCCCCCAATATCGCCTTCCTTCAGGGAAAGTTCGGCGAGTGCGGTTAGGGCTGGCACGGTACGCGGATTGTCGCCGAATACCGCGCGTGTCACGGTCAACGATTCTTGTAGATTGCTCGCTGCCGCGGCGAACCTGTTCGCAGCGAGGTTAATTCGGCCTTCGGTCAGAAGAGCGTCGCCTAAAACGGCGCGTGCGGCGGCACCCAACTTTCGCGCGGTATCTGCGGCCCGGCCGGCTTGCTGGAGCGCTTCACCGTAATGCCCCTCCGCGAAGAGCAGGCCGGCGTAGCGATCGCGCGCAACGACCGTCTCTATATGCTCCGGTCCGTAGGTTTCCGTGAAGATTCCCAAAGCGCGCCGCAAATCTTCGTTCGATTTGGAGTACTGTTCGAATTGCAACTCGACAAGTCCCAAAAGGGAATAAAGGACGGCTGTTTTCGGGTGGTCGTCGCCAAGCGCCATACCGGTCTTAGCCAAGCCGATAGCATCCTGGAGATCGCGAGCCGCCGCCGCCGAATCGGAGGTGGCGGCTTCGAAACCCGCCCTCACGAAATCGGCTCGGAACTCGGCCTCCCCGCTAGAAGCAGACAGCATTGCTCGCGCGCTCTCCAACGCGGCCGATGCTTCAGGAAACTGCCAGCGAATCGTGTAAATAGTAGCGAGATCAAGTTGGCTCGACGCCAAACGATCTGGCGCTCCCGACCTTTGAGCGTCGATCAAGCCCAGCATCCACTGGCGAGCCGCTTCGTTCAAGTCTCCGCGGTCCAGCGCTGCCTGGCCGGCTGAATGCCTCTCCTGATCCGATCCACCATCCTGGCCCCTGGCAGGGTAACTCGGAAAGCAGAGCAATGTGATAAGAAAGGCTACCCCAAAGCTGCGGATTGATTCAAACCTGCGATTCGAAAATAGCCACCCACCCAACGACATCGCCTGACGTCTCTTAGTGACTCGGGGGCGTTCCAAAGCTCCCCGCGCCGGAGAGGGAAATCGACAGTGAGACTGGCGTACTCGCGCCGCCAGGTTCGACAGTCGTGGTCCCGCCGTTTCCCTTCTTGCCTGCCAGCGCGGC
>JASHRP010000144.1 GCA_030037375.1 Bryobacteraceae bacterium
GCGTGACGCCGTGCCGGTGAAGTACCGCTCCACCACGCTCTTGCTGAGCCCGATGGCTTCGAAAACCTGCGCTCCGCGATAGCTTTGCAGGGTGGAAATGCCCATCTTCGAAAACGTCTTCAGCAGGCCCTTGTTCACCGCTTTGATGAGGTTCGCCACGGCTTTCGCCTGCGCTTCTTTGCTCGCGCCGGCTTCGGTGGCGATGGTCTCGAGCGCCAGGTACGGGTTCACCGCGCTCGCCCCATAGCCGATGAGCAGCGCGAAATGCATCACCTCGCGCGGCTCGCCCGATTCGATAATCAGCGCAACCTGCGTGCGAGTTCCTTCCCGCACCAAGTGATTGTGCACCGCCGTCAGCGCCAGCAGGCTCGGAATCGGAGCGTACTGCGGATCCACGCCTCGATCCGAAAGAATCAGCAGCCGGTAGCCGTCGCGAATCGCCAGCGTCGCCCGGCGGCACAATCCGTCCAGCGCGCTTTCGAGCTCCTTCTCATCCCCGCCCGCTTTGAACACCGCTTGAAGCGTGGTGCCCAAAAAATCGCCCCAGCTCACGCGCCGCAGCTTCTCCAGATCGCGATTCGTCAGAATCGGATGCGGCAGTTTCAGCGTGTGGCAATGCTGCGGCGTTTCTTCGAGAATGTTCCGCTCCGTCCCGATATAGCTGGTCAGCGACATCACCAATTCCTCGCGAATCGGATCGATCGCGGGATTGGTCACCTGCGCGAAGAGCTGCTTGAAGTAGTTGAACAGCGGTTGCGGCCGATCCGAAAGGCACGCCAGCGGCGTATCCACGCCCATCGAGCCCACCGGCTCCTCGCCCTTTTCGGCCATCGGAGCCATGAGAATCCGCAGATCCTCTTCCGTGTATCCGAACGCCCGCTGACGTTGCTGGATTGTTTTCGAGTCCGTGCCGTAAACCCGCGGCGGATCGGGAAGCTGATCGAGCGTGATCTGATTCTTCGCCAGCCACTCCCCATACGGTTTCCGCGAAGCCAGCGCGTGCTTGACCTCCTCGTCCGGCACGAAGCGCTTGTTCACCAGATCCACCAGCAGCATCTTGCCCGGCTGTAGCCGGCCCTTCGAAACTACTTCCTCCGGATCCACCGGCAAAACGCCCGTCTCCGAAGCCAGAATCAGCAGTCCATTCTTCGTGACCAGATAACGAGCCGGCCTGAGACCGTTGCGGTCCAGCGTCGCGCCGAGCCATTTGCCGTCCGTGAACGCCACGGCGGCCGGACCGTCCCACGGTTCCATCAACGAAGCGTGATATTCGTAGAACGCCCGCTTCTCCACGCGCATGGTCGAATCCGCGTCCCAAGCCTCGGGAATCAGCATCGCCATCACGTGCGGCAGATCGCGCCCGGCCAGCGTAAGCATCTCAACCGCGGCATCGAGCGAACCCGTATCGCTCAGTCCGGGCCGAATCACCGGGAACAGCTTTTCGATGTTCTCCCCGAATAGATCGGACTTGAGCACCGCCTCTCGCGCGTGCATCCAGTTAACGTTGCCGCGAACGGTGTTGATCTCGCCGTTGTGGCAGATCATGCGGTACGGATGCGCCAACTGCCACGTCGGAAACGTATTCGTGGAAAAGCGCTGATGCACCATGCACAGCGCGCTGCGCGTCTCCGGATCCTTGAGCTCCTTATAGAACTGCTTGATCTGCGGCGCGAGCAACAGGCCTTTGTAGGTAATCAGCCGCGTCGACAGCGACGGCACATAGAAGAAATCCTTCTCGCGAATGTCGGTCTCCGCGACTTCCGCCTCGGCGCGCCGCCGGACCACATACAGAGTTCGCTCCAACTCGTCCTGACTCTGGCCCGGAGCTCCTTGCAGAAACACCTGCTCGATGTACGGCTGCGTCGCCCGAGCCGTCCGCCCGATCGCATCGCTATTGATCGGCGTGTCGCGCCAGCCGAGCACGATCAGGCCTTCCTCGCGCGCGATGCGTTCGACGATTCCCTCGCAGATCAGCCGCTGTTGCGGCTCCACCGGCAGGAACATCATGCCCACGCCGTAAGATCCCGGCTCCGGCAGCGCGAATCCGATCTCGGCGCACTCGCGCACGAAGAACTCGTGCGGAATCTGGATCGTCACGCCGGCGCCGTCGCCGGTCTCCGGATCGCAGCCACAAGCGCCGCGATGAGTCAGGTTGATAAGAATCTGAATGCCCTGACGGATGATCTCGTGCGACTGCTCGCCGTTGAGATCCACCACGAAGCCCATTCCGCAGGCATCGTGTTCATTGCGGGGATCATACAGACCCTGCTGAGGGGGCAGATTTTGCCTCTCGGGAGGGTTAGACATGTCTCAGAATACCTTAGTCGCTAATATCACGTCAACAGGATTTATCGTCTTGCATTATAATAATAACTGATATATACTATCCAAAGTGAATTACGAGAACCTAAAGCTTTTCAGGGACATTGCGCAGAGCCACAGCTTCAGTCGCGGCGCCTCGATGAATGGAATCAGTCAGTCTGCGGCAAGCCAGCACGTGCAAGAGCTGGAACGGGTTCTAGGTGTTGAGTTACTCGACCGCTCCACCCGCCCTCTGGTGGTTACTCCTGCAGGCCGGCTCTACGGTGAATTCTGCCGCGACATTCTCCGCCGCAAAGAAGATTTCGAATCCGCCCTGCAGCGCATGCGCCAGGAAGTAGAAGGAACCCTGCGCGTCGCCGCGATTTATTCAGTCGGCCTTAGCGAAATGGTGCGGCTGGAGCGCGAGTTCGCCCATCGCCGCCCCGAAGCGAAACTCGAAGTGCAATATCTGCGGCCGGAGCGAATCTACGAAGCCGTGCTCGCCGGCGAGGTTGATCTCGGCCTGATCAGCTATCCCGAAGCTCGCCGCGACATCACCGTAATTCCGTGGCGCAGGGAGGAAATGGTTCTGGCAGCCTCGCCCGAGCACCCCCTGGCTCATCGAACCGAGCCCGTTTCTCCGCGCGAACTGAACGGCGTCGACTTCATCTCCTTCGACGACGATCTCCCCATCCGCCGCCACATGGACCGTTTCTTAAAAGAGCACGGCGTCGAAGTCAACATCGCGCTGCACTTCGACAATATCCAAATGATCAAGGAAGCGGTCACCCATCGCGTCGGCGTGAGCATCATGCCCGCCCGCATCATGAAAGACGACGTCGAGCAAGGCCGCTTGGCTGCCATCCGCATCGCCGACGCCACGCTCTACCGCCCCCTCGGCATCATTCATCGCAAGAAGAAGCGCTTCCACCGCGTCGCGCAAGCCTTCCTCGATCTCCTCCGCGAAGGCTCCGGCCCCGAAGCCGCGGCCGTGTAGCGTGGCGCACGTTTCAACGTGCAGCATCGGCACTCTTGCCGATGCCTGTTCGCCGCGCTGTCCCGATTGCTAACCCAGGAACGAACTCCGTCCGTCTGTGTCATTCAGCCACGTTTGCAGGCGCGTAACCCGGCGATTTTCGCCGAATCTCGCGGCCTCCGGATTGCTTCGTTACGTGCGATGCGCTTTCTCTCGATCCTACTCGCCCTCACCGCTACCCCAACGTTCCTCCAACCGCAGCCGAGCTGCATTGGATTGGGACCGTGATACCGCTGCATGTATCCCTATGCCACACCGGCCCCATTGAGAATGCCTATTTTCAGTACGTTCACTTGGCGACCCGATTGCCCCTGCTAGGAACCGATGCGTTTTGCTCTGGCTCTGCTCGCCACCGCTCCGGCTTTCGCTCAATTCTCCACGCCAGCCCCGATCTTCTCTAAGCTGTTTGGCGGGTCAGCCGGCGCCGACGTCGCTACTGCGCTTGCTTTCGACCAAAACGGCAACGTGGCCGTCGTTGGGGGACCACGGACTCACCCGACTTTCCCGTCACCTCCGGCGCGTATGAGTCCAGGGTCTCGGCCCCTCCCCTTGCTGCGGTCACGGCCGCCGGCGTCGATTACCCGCCCATCGGCGCGGTCAATATCACGGCCTTCGCTGCGTCGAGCGACACTTCCGTCATCTACGCAAACTCCATCAGCGGCATCTACCGCTCTACCGATGACGGCGCGACCTGGACCCGTCAGGCCTCGACTCTCTCCGGCACAACCTCCGTCGCCGTCGACGGCGCTTATTCCAACGTCGTTTACGCCGCCGCCGACAACCCGCCCATCCCTGGAGCATTAAATGGGCTCTTCAAGAGTACGGATTCCGGTATCACATGGACCGAAGTCAGTTCGCGGACCGGCACTGCCTTGTACGCCCCCGCGCAGATTACTGGTGTCCTCTATCTCGTGGCCGGCGACATCTACACGAGTACAAACGGCGGAAGCACGTGGTCCGCAAACCTAGCTCCGCATAACTACAACGTCTTCGCGATAGCCCTCGCCCCGTCCGATCCGAGCGTCCTTTACACCGTCGCCTCCGACGGCAACCTTTAAAGGAGTGCCGACGGAGGCAACACCTGGAACGCTCCTGGCGGCTCCTTCACCGCGTACCCGAATGCGAACTCGTATCTTTACATCAGCAATCTCGCGGTGGACTCCCAGAATGAGAACATAGTCTGGGTCCTCAATCACGCCGGAACTCTGTGGAAGAGCACAGATGGAGGTGCCACCTTCTCGATCGTGCAGCAAACCGGTAGTAACCCTCAGGGGCAGGCCTACTTATCCTTATCCGGAAGCAACATCATTGCCGGCCAGATGCTCAGCTTCGACGGAGGCAGCACCTGGTCCGCACTGCCCTCCATTGCGTACGAAACCGCCGCGCTCGCTACTCCTGGCGCGATCCTCATCGGCGCGGACAGCGGGTCGCAGGGCTTCCTCAGCAAATGGAGCTCCGACTGCGGCGTCACCATGCTCTTTTCCACCTTTCTCCCGGCGAGTCCGTCAGGGCTTGCACCCATCGTGGTTTCCGACAGCACTGGCGACACTTGGGTCGCCGGAGGCTCGCTCATGAAGTTCGATCCCTCCGGTAAGGAACTGCTATCGCAATCGCTCAGCGGGTTGACGCCTCGTGCGATGAGACTCGATCCCTCGGGCAACGTCTACGTCGCCGCGAACTACTACGGCGCCTCCACCGGCTGCGATATCCCCGCTTCGCAAAACGGCTCCATCCCGGTTCTAATGAAGTTCAGCCCCCAAGGCGGTCCGATCTATTCGAATCCGCTCCCCCAGCTCTGCCCGGGATTCGTCTACGGCATCGCTGCCGACGCCTCCGGCGCAGTCTACCTCGCCGGTAGTACTACTTCCACCTCCCTCTCAACCACATCCAGAGCGCTCCAGCCCACCGCACCCCCGACGCCGAAGAGTCGCTGCGGGAGGCGAGCGCCGCTTACGAAGCCGCCGTGGAAGCGCGCATCCTTCAGGAGCAATCCGTCAGCGTCGAGCAGCAGTCGGTTCGGCGTAGGCCTTTCGACCAATCTTCAGGTAATTCAGTACGAGAACTTCCTCGCTCAGGCCCGTTCCACCGAGGTTGCCTCCACGGCCGCGTACGTCAAAGCGAGAATTGCGCTGCTGCGCGCCACGGGAACGATCCTCGACGACGCGCATGTCTCAATCGATGAAGCTCTGCGCGGCAGAGTCGAGCGGCCCGGAATAATTCCCTGATTCACGAATCTTGAGGAAATTTCGACGATCACGATCGGCCTGTCGGGCGGGCTGCGACGGAGAACTCCAGAGTGCGCGAGTGACAACCGAGTGACAACGTCGCGGTCCGTAGCCTGTCGGCGACATTTTGCCGTACGAACTGAACGCAACTGGTACGAGTTAGACTGAGATGAACTGTACTGAACCGGCGGCACGCGCGTTCGATTCCCGTTAGCGCTACCAATAAATCAATAACTTACAGCCCCCGAGAGACAACGAGAGAAGACGCGCGTCTGGAGCGAGGCAAACCCTGCGCGGGCATTCAGGAATTAACCCACTGGCATGCACCTGCACGCCAGAAAATAGTCGACTGCCGATTGAATGCGAAGGCCACCTGGTTCCGTGAGCGGCGTTTCCAGGAGCGATCCGTTCGGAAGTGCACGAAGCAAGGCTGTGCCTCTCTCCGAGTAGCGCATGATCCGTCCAACGCGGCGGTTGGGGCAACCGAAGCAATTCCGGGCTCGCCGATCCGGGCTGCGTTGCGGGCTGAATTGCGGCCTGCGGCACAAGATGATAAGTAAATACCATGAGCGAGAAAACCTATGCGTATTACCTGGCACTCATCGGCATGGTGTGCGGATGGGTCGTCATCCGTTGGTCCTTCTTTCCCGCTTCACTGACCCTTCGTAATGCTGTTCTGCAAGGCTTCTTCGTCGGCTTTGGGCTAGCGGTTGTCACCATCGAAATTGTCGCGCGAGTAAGGATCACGAGGATCAATGGCTGGATTACGATTTTCGGGTGCGGCGAGCAGGGCAACGGGATGTTTCTGCGGGCTGCGTGCGCTCGGATATTTCCCGGCCCGGTAAACTCGCCGCAAGAAGCGATGTATTGGAGAACTCAGGTCGACGGCGCGGGTCATATGCTCTCCGGGGAGTACAATTACATCCTGCAATTCCCGCCGGACGGTCTTCCGCCGGTCGATGCGTTTTGGTCGCTGACGATGGCCGATGCGAAAGAACGTTTTGTGGCGAATCCTATAAATCGGTATTGCGTCAGCAATCAATCAGGACTAGTGCTAAACGCCGACGGATCCGTCGACATTTATCTCCAGAACGCCGCTCCGGCAGGCCATGAGTCCAACTGGCTGCCCGCACCGACAGGAAAGTTCAGACTCTGGTTGCGCGCGTACATGCCCAGCGCGGCCATCCTCGACGGCACGTATACGGTGCCGCCGGTCGTCGAAGTCAAATGATGCATGGGGCGTACGAACACTTGCTTATCTTCGGCGGGGTTTGTGTCGCGGTATGGTTTCTCGTTATCTACTTTTGGCCGCGCATATTTCTCTCAGTGTTCAAGAGAGCAATCCTCGTCCAAGGAGGACCTGACGGCCCCATCCCGATCAATACGCTCTACGCGGAGCCCCAAGCGGTTTTTGCAGACCCCCTCCACCCGCCTGCCGGAGGATCGAAGTTATGGACTACTGGCGTGAATCATGACACGCTGCTTACAGTCGGTTGGCTAGATCTCAGAACGAGACCGCAAATCTTGCATGTGCCGGCCATGGGCGGCCGCTACTACAGCGTGCAGTTCGTCGATTCATCGAAGAACGTGAATTTTACTTACGTCGGCAAACGCACTACGGGAACCGGGGCCGGAGAATACCTGGTCAGCGGTCCCCGCTGGAAGGGAGTCGTGCCCCAAGGAATGACGCAGATTTTTTCACCGCACAATTCGGTGCTCGTCATAGGCCGGATTCTCGTATACAACGACAGCGATCTCCCGACCGCCCATGATCTTGCGAAACAGATTAACGTAGAGCCATTCACCATTCGGCGACCCAACCATTAACATTTTTTTGATGCTGCGCAAGAAACGAACTCTTCTAAACGCGCAATTCGGAAATTGGCAGCGTGCGACTCACCTTGATGGCAAATGCCCTCCACGTACCTGGTGACCACCGTTTTGCTAAATGAGAGTCGAGGATCGGAGCAGTACCAGTCCACGAATTCGTCAATGGCATGCGGGTAGCCGCGTTGAGCGTCAGGGCAAGACAGGCTGTTGAGAACTGCTGATTTGGCTGCCTCAAGGTCTGGCAATCGAAGGATCGATTTGGAACGGGCGAGCTTCCGTCTGCTGCGAGGTTTTTGCTTCATGACCGGTGGCCTCCATTCGCCACTGGCCTGTGATCGTATCCACCCGATGAACACCGCTTGACGCTCGGCTTGGAACGGGCGGTAGGAGATTAGGCGCGAGTCTGAGCCCAGCGGTGCGGGAGTAATTCTTCGAGTCAAGTGATTGGGTGCCCGACGATCCGCGAGAGCACATCCTGGAACCAGGCGAAGGGGTCCACTTTGACCAGTTCGCAAGAAGCTACAAAGCTGCGCAGAACAGCGGCGGTGCGGCCACCGCGATCACTGCCGAAAAAGGTCCAGTTGTTGCGGTTATGCGCACGTGTACATAACCGGAATTATGCGCAGTCCACGATTATGTGCAGTTCGCGGCGCGATGATGCGCTCCAGT
>JASHRP010000145.1 GCA_030037375.1 Bryobacteraceae bacterium
CGCTTTCGCTCCGCTTCTATAGAAACGTGTCGTTCGAGGAAGCTTTGCTCCGCCTTGCACCTGGCCACACACGGAGAGACAACCTTCCCCTTGCCGACGGCCCTGATCCGCGGCCGGACAACGGAAGAAATTAGGGATTTCAGATTTCGCCCGGATTGAGTGAAACGAATTCCCTTCGCCTTCCACTATGTTTCCGATGGCGAGTTGTTCAATTCAGTAAAGGTTCAGCGCGGCCAAAGCGCATTCCCAACAGGAGGAGAAAAATATGGCAGAGGCTGGGAGAAACAAGGCCCGTGAAATTCCGCAGCATTACACTAAACTTGAGGGAAGCGAGCGGCAAAAGGCGCCGAATGCGATTTTTGTTGGGCCCGCCGACCCGAATCAGACAGTCGAGGTGAGTATCGTCCTGCGCCGCCGCCTCGATGGACCGCCGGTTCCCGACTTCGACTACTTCGCCAACACTCACCCGAAGGATCGGCCACGCCTCTCTGACGAAGAACTCGCGACAAAATACGGTGCCTCTCCGGAGGAACTCAATCGGGTGACGGAGTTCGCCCGGTCCCAAGGTCTGACGATCATCGAGTCTCACGCGGGAAAGCGCACCGTGACGGTGTCGGGCACAGTCTCTCAGATGGAGAAAGCCTTTGCTGTCACTCTTGGCGAATACAAGCATGAATATATAGAGGGCCGCAATCGAGAGCCACAGTCAGAAACCTATCGAGGCCGCGAGGGCTTCATTCACGTTCCGGCGGAACTATCGGGATTCATCATTGGCGTGTTCGGCCTGGACAATCGCAGAATTGCCAAGCATGGGGCCGCCGGCGATCCTCCGAATACAAATCCCCTTACGGTTCCGGAACTGACCGCGCTCTACGATTTCCCAATCAACTCAGCGGCGGGGCAAACGATCGCTATTCTTTCCGGGGGAGGCTACAAGCACTCCGATCTGGCCACTTATTACAGTAGCCTGCCGGCTTCCTATAAGAGTGCTTACCCAATGCCCACCATAAAACCGATTGCGGTGACTGCTCCGAACGGATTTCCCGATGGCGAAACCACGCAGGACATTTGCATCGCGTTTTCCGCGGCACCGGGGGCCAATGTTTCTGTATATTTCACGGCGTTCAGCCAGCATGGGTGGCATCAAACGATCAGCCGCGTGCTTCATCCCCATGCCGGTGAACCGCATTGTTCGGTGATCTCCACCAGCTTCTACATGTCGAACGGCGACGACGCACCCTCCCTTGCGATCGAGGGGGTTACCCTTGCGTGGGTTCAGGCGTTCCACATGTCGCTTCGGGACGCGGCGATTAGAAACGTCACTTTCTGTGTCTGCTCGGCGGACTTCGGAGTGAATCTATCTGCCTACTACGGCGGCTTTGACGGCAAGCAGCATGTCTGCTATCCGGCCAGCGACCCGTGGGCGCTCGGAGTGGGCGGCACGACCGTGGGAAATATTGCCGGTGCGACATTTGACGAATACGTATGGAACGACCCGTCGGGCGGGTCCGACTGGGGGACTACCGGAGGGGGAGTCAGCGACCACTTCCGCTGGCTGCCGCCGTATCAGGTGGGAGCCGGAGTTCCGCTTTCACTGGTGGACGGCCACGTTGGGCGCGGAGTTCCCGACGTAGCGGGCAATGCGAGTTACAACAGCGGAATATCTGGCATCGTCGTAAACGGAATTCCTACGCTCGGCAACGGGACCAGTGCGTCCACTCCCTTGTGGGCCGGGCTGATCGCTGTGTTGAATGCGGCGCTGGGCACGAATGTTGGCTTTCTCAATCCGACCTTGTATGCGCTGGGTTCGTTTGTGTTCCGGGACATCGATCCTCCGCCGGGCCCGCTCAACAATAGCAATGGCGGCGTTCAAGGGTATCCGGCAGTTCGGGGATGGGACGCGTGTACGGGGTGGGGTAGTCCGAAAGGGACCAGGCTTCTCGCGGCGCTGGCCCACGAGCCGGTGGTAGCAACCGCGATCGCAGGCGGCGGCAATTTCGGAACCGTTTGTCGAGGCGCATTCAGGGATGAGTTGCTGACGATCAACAATGCGGCCCTACCGAACACCAATAAACACGCGAGTATGGCGAGCCTGGGTTTGCTTTCCATCTCGAAGATCATGTCGTCTTCGGGGGATTTTTTGGTACCCGACGTGAGCTCCTATCCGCTGCTTGTTGGCGCGGCGGAGTCGATCGACGTGGTGCTTCGTTTCCAACCCACGAGCATCGGTCCGAAGACGGGCACGATCTCGATTTTCAGTAATGCCTCTCCGAGTCCGCACATTGTCCACGTAAAAGGGAGCGTGTCCGCCGGCAAGCTGGCGGTTACCGGCTCGGCCTGCTTTGGCGGCGTGAAAGCGTGTACCTGCGCGGAGCGGACGATATCCATCTGCAACGTGGGCGACTGCAATCTAGACGTAATGGGCGTCGCGTTCAAACGCAAAAGTCCGCACTGGAAGCTGGTCAACAACCCGTTTCCCGCCGTGTTGCATCCGGGCTCCTGTCTGAGCGTGGTTATTCGATATAAAGCCACGGAGCGGATCGCAAGATCCTGTGAGCTGGTGATCACTAGCGACGATCCGGGGACTCCGGAGAGGATGCTGGAGGTGATGGCTTACACGATTTGGAACCAGGGTGGCAACCATTCTTGCGAGGAATGCAAAAAGGGGTGTTGCGAGCAGCACCACCATGAATGCTCCTGCGAGGAAGTCCTGGCGGGCTGTTGCGATGAAGACGAAGCGGAAGGTGTCTGAGCGCCAGTACCTCTGCGCGGAACTTAGCTCATCACCGGCCCGTTTCAACGGGTGATTTTGGCCCCGATGTCAATATCGGCTGTTTTGCAGAACCGACTTCGCTTGGACAGATCCCGTCGTTGGTGAGAAGGGATGTTATACAATCCTGATTTGTTCTCGACGAGGACCTTTGTTTGAGCCGGCATTCCGATGAGGGCCCGAAATGCGACTGCTCCCACACCGGCAACGATTCCCACCAGAATCGAGAGCACCGACAGAACGGGCGCGGAAAGCGATCTGTTGACGGGTGGCGGTGATCCACGGCGGTCACTGTATGTTATCTCGAAACAATCAGCCGAGTCATACGGTTGACTGAGAAGCCGAGGTCATCGACCTTTGCGGGCCCCTCCGTTTCCTCTACGCCGACGTGCGCCCACCACGATCGAAACGGGAGGCCGCTTGAACCCACTAAATTCGTTCCCTTCCAGTTCCGTGCGAGGCAGTTGCGGCAGGCGGACCAATCAGGTGCGGCGATTGATGGCGAGACACCCGGGTGAGATGATAAACTTTCGGCCATTCTCACCTGGGACTTATTCGGCGGAGGACGAATGACTCGGGAACACGGCTTCTTATCAAACTGGCTGCCCTTATTTTTGATGATGGCAGCACAAATCGGACATGGGTCGAATGCGCTTCCGGTGCCTTCGAGCGGAGTGTACCTTGGTATCTGGGCGAACCCCAACCTTGCCCAGACTCAGGAACAAGCCGTCGAGATACTGGAGGGTCCTGCACCGAACGGAATCAATCACACCTTCGCTCTGCACTTGGTTTATTACGAGTGGGGCGACATCGCTGCGATGCTCGATTCCAACGGCATCTTTAATCCGGACGTGGATCTGGCCGGAGACATTAGCCACGGGCGCGTACCCGTAATTTCATGGCACTGCGACCAAAACACGGCCAACTCCGACAGTGTGATCGCGGGCGGCAGTGCGGCTGAGGACGCGATCATAACCGCCACAGCCAAGGCACTGAAACAGTATCCTGGACCGATTCTTCTGCGCTGGTTCTGGGAGTTTAACGGCCTTTCGAATAACCAAGTGTGCCGGGGGGACAGCGGAGGCGCACCGACGGCCGCGGTGTATAACGGTTTCATCGGGGCCTGGCAGCACATCTGGAATTTGTTCCAAATGGCCGGCGCGACCAATGTTGTGTTCTTGTGGAATCCGCAGGACTATTTGGGAAACGCGGATAAAGATCCGCACGGCTTTTATCCCGGCAATCAATACGTGGATTGGATCGGCATCGACACCTACCCGAAGGCGCAGTCCGACACGTTTGTAAGCCTTTTCGGCCAGTTCTACTCCGATTTCAGCATTAGCCAGTATGGCAAGCCTCTGATGGTCGGCGAAGACGCCGAGGAGAACACATCTGTCTACAGCCAGGAGATGCAGGCGCCCTATCTGCAAGCTTTGCTGGCCGACATCAAGAGCGGCACGTATCCGCAGCTCAAGGCCTACGATTATTTCGATTCTCAGGGCAATGCCCCCAACGACTGGATTTTCGATACCCAGGGTTGGACGGAGTTTGCCACCATCGCCACCAGCGGAGCCTTCGTCTTGGGCCCGGTAAACACGCCCGTGGTACCGATGATCACCAAGGTCGCTAATGCCGAGGGCGAGAGCCCTGTGATCGCGCCGAACACCTGGGTGGAGGTGAAGGGCTCGAGCCTGGCGCCCACCGGCGATACGCGGATCTGGGGGAGTTCGGACTTCATCGGCGGAGCGCTGCCCACGAATTTGGACGGAGTGAGCGTCACCGTGAACGGCGTGGCCGCGTACGTGTATTACTTCAGCCCGTCGCAGATCAATATTCTTACGCCGCCAAATCCGATCAGCGGCTCGGTTCAGGTAGTGGTGACCAACAACAATATCGTGAGCGCCGCTTACACGGTGCAGGCGCAGACGATCTCTCCGTCATTCTTCGTGTTCTCCGACGGCCAGCACGTCGCCGCGGTGCACGCCAATGGGAGCCTAGTCGGCGCGGCGAGTCTTTCGGTTCCGGGCTACACCTTCGCGCCGGCGCAGCAGGGAGAAACGGTGCAGATTTACGCCAATGGATTTGGCACCACGACTTCAGCGGTTGTCGCCGGATCAGAGACCCAATCGGGCATGCTTTCGCCGTTGCCCACCGTGACCATCGGCGGTGTAACAGCGACAGTGGCTTTCGCTGGTCTGGTGTCGCCAGGACTCTTCCAGTTCAACGTGATTGTTCCGGCGAACGCTCCGGGCGGCGATGAGCCGATCGTTGCAACATACAACGGACAGACCACACAATCCGGAACTCTGCTGACACTGGCCGGCACTGCGCCGGTGACCTCGGTGACGTATTACGTCGCACCGAACGGGAAGGACTCGTGGAGCGGGACGCTAGCGGCACCGAACAGCGCAGGGACAGACGGACCCTTCGCAACCTTTGGCCATGCCCGCGCAGCCGTGCAGGCGTTGAACAAGACCGGGCTGACGCAGATTACGATCGAATTCCGCGCGGGGACCTACTATTTGCCGCAGACGGTCCAGTTCACCGCCGCCGACTCCGGCACGCCAAACCTGAGCATCGTGTATGAAAATTATCCCGGCGAAACGCCCGAGATTAGCGGCGGCGTGCGAGTCACCAACTGGACCAACACGAGCGGCAATATCTGGAAGACGACGCTGCCCGCCTCGACACAATATTTCGAGAATTTGTTTTATAACGGAGTGCGCCGCCTGAGGCCAAGATTGGGTGTCTCGGCCGGGAACGTGCTAGGCACGTATTACCGGAACGTCGGTCCGGTCTACCTCAGTGAGCCGCCTCCACCGGTGGCCGCACCCAACTCCAACTGCACGGAATACGTGTCCAACATGGGCTGGGAATGCTTCGATCGTTTCCAATACAGTCCCTCCGACCCCATCTCCGGGACCTGGAAAAATCTCGCCCCGGCCTCAGGCAACCCGTGCGGCCAACCTGTGGGCAACCAGGCGATTGCCGGCGACATCGAGCTCGTCAACTTCGAGCAGTACTCGGTCTCGAAACTCCGCATCAGTTGCGTGGACACCGTCAACCACATCGTCTACCTCACCGGCCCTACGGCCACTGAGGCCGACCACCCCTCGGCGCACGGTTTCATCCCAGCTCACCGCTATTTGATCGAAAACGTGGAAGACGATCTCACGCAACCGGGACAGTGGTTTCTGGACCGCTCCACAACTCCGTGGACTCTCACATATCTCGCCAATTCCGGGGAAAATCCGAACACCGACACGGTGGTTGTCCCTCAGTTGCCCCAGGTTCTGGTCGCCTCAGGCCTAGAATATGTGACCTTTCAAGGCTTGACCTTCGGGCACGACAACTACACGATGCCTTTAACTGGTTATGACGGCGTCTCCGACATCATCGCGAGCGTGTCGTTGCAAAACGCCCAGAACATCATCTTCAACTCCAGCACGGTCGCACACACCTCCGGCGCCGGGCTTGAGTTCCTGTCCTGCATCGATAGCAGCTCGCCCTCGTGGTGCGCGTCCACAACCACCAGCGCCGTAACAGCTAACAACACCATCGAGAACAGTGCGTTCTATGATCTTGCCGCCAACGCGCTCCGCATCGGAACATCAGGAAAGCCCAGCGACACCAATTCAAACGTAGTGCAGTTTCACACGGTCGACAATAACGTCATCGAGGGTTATGGCCGCGTCTACCCCGGATCCACCGGCGTGAACCAGGGCCAGGGTCACGACAACGTCTATACACATAACGATATTTATGATGGCTATAAAGGTGCGGTTCACGTTTGCTACTGCGCCAATTCCGACCCTAATCCGCCCTTCACCAACGACAACATCATCTCCTTCAATCACGTCTACAACTTGTTTCAAGGGATCATGAACGATTCGGGTTCGCTCTATTTCGGCGTCGGAACCCCCAGCCCGCCGCAGACGGGTACGGGCAATCGCATGCTGAACAATAAAGTTCATGACGTGACCGACGCCTCCATCATGGACTCCGACGGCTACGGCGGCGACGGCTTATACTTCGACGATTTCACTGGCCTGGCCGACGCCGAAAACAACCTGGTCTACCGCGTATCCGGCAACGCCGTCAGTTTCTCCGGACCTCGCGCGGGGCCCAATCAGTCGAGCACCGTGAAGAATAATATCCTCGCGTTCGCGCGCGGATCGATGCTCAACGCTTATGACCCTTACTCCTTCTCTAGCTTGCCGCCGAGCCCGATGTTCTTCACCGCCTCGAACAACATCTTCTATTTCGACCGCAGCAGCAAGTCCAGCCCTGCGTTCTACGTTCAAGGCGGCTGCGTCTGGCCCGGCCAGATCCCTTACATTGAGTACCAGCAGTGGACCAGCAACGTCTATTGGCGTACCGACGGAGCGTTCGTCACCGATCCGCAAGCTTTCCACGTGCAGGAGAAGCAGGACGCCACGGATGATTGCGGCGGGCAGACCACCTGGACTTTGCTCACCTTCGCTGGCTGGCAGCAATTAAATGAGGACACCCAAGGCGTCGTTGCAAATCCCGGCTTTAATAACCCCGCCTATCCGGCTGACGACTACTCTCTACCAAAAGGCTCGCCAGGCGCCGGCTTTATCCCGTTCGACCTTACGCAGGCCGGCCGCAACAATCCGGTGCTACAGCCGCCCGCGGTACCCGCGACTTTTCCGACACAGACATTCAATCCGACCACCGATTATTAGAAGCGAAGGGTCTAGGGGTTTTATCAGCTCGGGCCGGTTGAGCTCAAGGAAGCGCCCAGCGACATGGGGAACCCGAAGCCGGTTTTGTCGGGGTGCGCCGGGGTAAACCGGCATGTTGTAGGGGATGAAAGAGCCCTACGAGAAAGGAGAAAGCGACTCATCCGGGGGAACGAGTTCGCCAAAACCTCGCCAGTCTCCGTTATTATGCAGTAGGAGCCATCGTTAAGGAATTCCAAGCAAGAGGAGAGCCCATGGCGATTTATATGCATTGGGGTGGTGAGCCGCCTTTCCCGCCCATGATCAGCGGCACGGCAACCGACGAGGATCATCTGAGCTGGATTGAGCTCGATTCGTTCCGATGGGGCCCCCCCTCCTCGACAACGCCCTTTGCGCCGTCCAGATCTCATCGTGACGAAACAGCCGGACAAAACGTCCAACCTGCTCGTCCTTGAATCGAATGGAGGTCAGCCGCACACCGTGATCATCGATATCAAACGCGGTAGTAAACTTTTATCGCTCCGTCTCAATGAGACACTGATCTCGAGCTTTACGTTTACGGACTCCGGCAGCGAAACCTCACCTTGAGTTACACGAGCGTCGAATGGGGGGACAAGTCGGGAATGACGCCCCACGACACGCCGCCGCCCGGTTCTTTTTACCAACAAATTCAAGGTTGATGTGATCGCATTCAAAATCCCGCAGGCCAGCATAGCCCAGGAGCCGTGACGCGACGGACGGTCGGTTCACTGCCAGCGGGTCCAGATAGGGGCAGATGGTGGCAGATGTGGGCGTTTTGCATGGAAGATTAAAGACCGTTAATTCTGCGCGACGGCTACGCCCGCTTGCGCTTGGCTGACTTGGGAGTGCGGGGCCGTTTCGAGGGAAGTGGCGGCCTCCTTTTGAAGAAATCGGCCAACTGTTGGTAGCGTGAATCGTCGCGCTGGGCATTTCCGACGTCGGACTGGCAAAGACTTGTCGCAAATTGTTCATACCCTTGCCTGGCCGAGGATATTGGGCGCGAAAAGAAGCTGGCCAGAAGGTAGAGCGCCTTTCGCTACCGCCTCTGAAGGAAAGGATCGTGCTCCAGAAACCGACTCCCCGGCCGGAGCTTCCCAAACTGAGCGATTTCGCGGAGCCGGAAGAGATCGCACAGATCGAGCAATTGGAGCAGACGGCGGGCGAGGCGTTGTTGAAACGAGGCAGCCTGCCCCACCCCCTGATCGTGGAGGCGCGTGGGGCGTTCAAACACGCTCAGGTTTCCGAAAGCAAAATCCTCCGGACTCGGGAGCGGCGCCTCGATATTCGCATGTCCAAGGACAGGCTCGATCGCGCCTTCCGGATCATGGCCGGGATCATCAGCGCGCTTGAAGAGCGAGGTTTCACGGTCGCCGTAGAAACGCGACGACAAGAGAAACAAGAGGTCCAGACCGTCGCCAAGATCTATGGCCAGGTGATCAGGTTCGGGCTGACCGAAAAGATCGATCGAGTCGAGATCGCGGCTCCGCCAAAGGGAGGATTGTTGGAAAGGGTGTGACATATGGCGGCAAGCCAGTCACGCACGAACCTTCTGGCCGACTCTCGATCGAAGTATGGACGGAGTGGGGATACAACAGACGAAATTGGAGAGACGGGAAAACGCAGCGGCTTGAAGCGCAACTCCCGCAGGTGGTCGCGGGCTTCATGCGGCTTGCGCTGGCTGACCGAGCCGAGGTGCGAAAGAGGGCCGGCTGAGGAACGTGAAAAGCAACGGATCGCGGAAGAGCGCGCGAATCTCGAAAAGTCGATCAAGACTGAACAGTCAAAGGTCAATGCACTACGAAATGCGGCCGCGAGGTGGTCTCGTGCCCAACAAATTCGAGCGTTCATCTACGCAGCGACAGATGCAGCCGTCCAGAACGGCCAACCCATTGAGCCAGGATCGCCATTTGGTGAGTGGATCCTCTGGGCCGATCGACAAGCCGATCGCCTTGATCCGCTCAAGGAGAGCCCGCCGTCAGTCATCGATCAAAAACCGCGGCTAGAAAGCACTGGCTACTACGGTTATGGTTACGAGAAGCCTGATCCTCCGTTTCGCTTCCCCAAACCGATCTGGCGGATGAAATCATGAGGTAGGCACGTTTGACGGCTTTGAGACGTTTACTTTGAGCTGCCCGGAAGCGCATAATAGGTCCAAAAAATTGACCGTTTATGCACGTACCTTCTTGACGGATGGCGCGCCACGATATTCCTGAGAACTCAGGTCCGACCAGGACCACGGAAGGGCAGCGGCGAACTTACCGCCTAAACCCGCTTCTCATTCCCGGGGGCCACCCGCTTTCCATCGCGCTCGGAACGTGCCTTTCGCAGCGATGGCGGAAAGCACCGGCAGCGCGAACGGTCGTATTTCGGCGACGAGCCGCGTTAGGTCGCCGGCCTCTTCGTCGAATCGACTTCGACGCACGAATGCGCGCCATTGGACGGCCCTTGCTGGATCGTTGTAATACGCCTCGGTAAGGCCAATTGGCTCAGCCTCAATTGTTGTTCCCCGGCGCCGGAACGTAGCGACGATCGAATCGGCCAGTCGCTCTCCTTCAAATGGATACATACGGGACAGAAGGGCGAGATCGTAATAGTCCTTCATCCTGCTGTTGAGCACGCCGAGCGCGGTGAGCGCTTCCAGTTTTTCGGCGACGACGGTCTCCCTCGGATACGCCTGAAGCACCGGAGCCGGAAAATCCAGCAAGGTTGGATATTCAATCTCGGCGGGTCCCGGCGTAATGATGTCGCCGAAGCCGATGTCGAGCTGCATTGGAATCCGGGCTCTCGCGAGTGTCGCGTGGAATTGGACGCGGACACCTTCGTAGTCGGCATCTTCTTTGATTCGGCTGGCCTCGATTGACGCGCGACTGAATTCGATGCCGTCAGCTTCTACGGCGATCGCGCATATTTCACCGACGAGGCTGGCGACGTGGTCGAGCGCGTTGTCCGTTCGGCCGGCGAGATCGATATCCATCGTCGGCCGTGAGAGAGGCGCCCTTCAAGATAAAGCGCTCCGCGAAAGGGGACTTTGCCACGCGGTACAGAAACCGCTCCATGGCAAAGTACTGAAGCACTTCCTGAAACGGCCGATCCTGGGCACGGGCTTGGTCGAGCAGACGTTGTCTGACCGATGCGCCGAGGTCACGCTTGCTCACAGTATCGATTCTAGGTAGGGACGCATGACCTTTTCAACGCGATTGATCTGTGCGAATTTGGTCAGGGCCTGACGGTTGGGTTTTTGGGTTCGCTCGCGATAGGCACGCAGCGCTTCGAGTGCGACATCCAGCCCGATCTTATTGCGGTACTTGAAACAGTCGGCGATCGTTTTTTCGGCCGAATAGATTCGCACCGGAAC
>JASHRP010000146.1 GCA_030037375.1 Bryobacteraceae bacterium
TAGCCGACGCGACCGGCCCGTGTTATGCTGACCCGCAGAACAACGCTGGGCAAGCGCTCGGCTGGTCGGAACCACAAATGCAAACTCCTCCTCTCTCGCGCCGGAATTTCGGAAAGGCGCTAGGCACATCGGCGGCAGGTTCTCTGCTCGCACAAATCTCCGGATGCAAACGCTCCGGAACACTGCAAGAGAGCGCCGCGCAAGTCGGAGGCCCTGCAGATTACAGCCTGACGATAGCGGTGAAGCCGGTGGAACTGAGCCCCGGCAGAATCATCTCCACCACTACGTACAACGGCCAGTTCCCCGGCCCTCTCCTCCGCTTCAAAGAGGGAAAGCAGGTTGTGGTCGATATTCACAACGAAACCGATACTCCAGAGCAGTTGCACTGGCATGGCCAATTTCTTTCCACCGATGTCGATGGCGCCGCGGAAGAAGGCACGCCGTTCATTCCTCCCCATGGAAGTCGTCGCGTCACTTTCGTCCCAAAGCCGTCCGGGTATCGTTTTTATCACACCCACGTCCACGCAGGAGCGAACCTAAGCGCAGGACAGTACACCGGTCTCGTGGGGCCGGTGTATATCGAACCGAGAGATAACCCTGGCAACTACGATCGTGAGGTTTTCCTCACTCTAAAGGAGTTCGAGCCGACGTACAGTCGCGGCGGCGACATGGCGATGGATTTCCTTTCGCCCGCGACCACTGTTCGTGAGTTGAAGGATTCCGGCGAGCGCGCCATGAATGCTTCCCTCGCCAAGGGGATGCCTCACGGATTTGAGGTCGGGTATGATTCCTTCACAATCAACGGACGAATGCTGGGCAGTGGCGAACCGATACGGGTGAAGCAGGGCGAACGTGTGCTCTTCCACATACTAAACGGCAGCGCTACGGAGATCCGCAGCCTTGCATTGCCTGGACACGATTTTTCGATTGTTGCGATGGACGGAAATCCCCTCCCGAAACCAGTGACCGTGCCGGGGCTCTGGTTGGGAACCGCGGAGCGGGTATCCGCGATGGTTGAGATGAATCATCCAGGCGTTTGGATCATGGGGGACACGGCGAATGATGACCGGCAGCATGGCATGGGCGTGGTGGTTGAATACGGCGGCCAGCAGGGCAAGCCCCAGTGGATCGCTCCAAAGCCGTTCCAATGGAACTACGCTCAATTCGGAAACCCCGGGGCGACGCTTCCGGAGCCCGATCAGGTCTTCGACATGACCTTCGCCAAGGACAACGCCGCAAATGACGGCTTCAATCGTTGGACGATCAACGGCGTCGCGTTTGCGGAAGATCACATGCAGCCGATGTTCCAGGTTAAAGAAGGCAAAAGATACCGGCTGCGCATGCGTAACGCGAGCGACGACATCCACCCCATCCACCTCCACCGCCACAGTTTTCAACTTACGCGCGTGGCTGGACAGCCCACATCGGGTGTCATCAAGGATGTTGTGATGGTGGGGGGCTATCAGGAGATGGAAGTGGATTTTATAGCGGATAATCCTGGCCTCACGTTGTTCCATTGTCACCAACAATTGCACATGGATTTCGGTTTCATGGCGTTGTTCGAATACGTCTAGACCTTCGGTTCCGTGCCTACACAAACGTGAGGCGGCGGCCGGATAAGAAACTGAACCGCTGGCTGGCGACCTGGCTTGGTGGAATAGAAGAGTCTCGCCACGCGTGAGGTTCTATCCGCGTCGCCGGCGGATTTCTACTCGCACGTACTCCGCGCGGGGGCGCGATCAGGAAGCCGTCCTGCGATGGGGCGCTCTCATGGGAAATGTGCTGACGTCGGCCAACGAGGACATTTGGTGGCGCGTTTCCGAGGCCTCAACAATCACTCTCCGTTATGTTTTAAACATAACTGAGCAGTTGACAATCGTGTACCGATGGGGATTTGCTAAATATGCCATCGCTCGCGCATGGCATCGAACATGAGACGCAGCGGCTCTGCGCCGAGCAGGCCGAGTTAACCGGAATTCAACGCGAAAACGTGCTGGCGAATCTATCGAGGGATGCTTCGATCGGCACGCGGATCGGGCGGATCTCGGAGCAGCTTCGTCAACTAGTCGAGGCGCGCAGGACGCAGCAAGTTCGATTCTGTTAATACCGGTGGGGAGGATCGGCCGAGGCGTCCAACATGGCGCGCTGCCGAGCCATGCGTTGCTCCCGGTTTCGGGCGAAACGCTGAACGCCTGCAAAAATCGAGCCGGCGTCCAAATGCGCTTCGGCGATCACTTCTGGTTCGAGTCCCCCCGTGAGCCATTGATTATCCCAGTCGGAGGTAAGTGAGTAGGCGTCCGTGAGCGGCCCCGCGTCACGGATCGGCCATACGCGCCGCGTACCAGTGCTCACGATCATGAGGTCGTAGTAGGCTTCCGGAGGTAACACCGCGTGACGATATTCCTCAGACTGCCGGTCAAACAGCTCTTCGCTAATCGCGGCGATTACTTTTACGTTGATTCCGGCCTGCTCCAGGCGCGGCAATACGCTGATCAGATTGACCGTGCAGCTAGACCCCTGCACGACAACGTAGCCGTGCTTGGGTTGTCCAGGCGCAAAATCGCGAATCACGTACAGTCCTTTCGCGGCGGCTTTGAGGTCGCTGTCGGCAAATTTGCTTCGGTCCGCGACCGGGAAGTCAGGACGCGCGACTTCCAGGGTGATGATGCCCACCTTAGGATCGCCAGCCGCGATCTCGGCAGCGGCAAAGTAGCCGGGCGCAACGTCGTTGTAATCCCAGAAATTTAAGTTGATGATCTGGCCGCGCGGAAATAGCTTCCACACCTGGGGCGCAAAAATGCCGAAGTGAGTGCGCCCGTCCGCGGCCGTCTCCGGCCCGGAGTGAGCCACTAAGATATGCAAGACGCCCATCCGAAACCGGCTGTCCTGGTTTTGTTGACTCCATACGCGGGCAGGCGTGTACATCAAAGGAGTAAATGCGCCATAGGTCCCGCTGAGAGCCCACACCCCGGCAAACTTCGTGGGATCGACTGACGCGTTCTGGCTGGCCAGTCCGATCGCGGTGGAGACGTTGCCGGCTTCCTGGATGGCAGCTTTGATCCGCGTGCCAAGCGGATTGGATTCGGGATCATAGTGGCCCCATAAGCTTCCGTGTTCCACATTGATGGATTCGGAGAGGTCGGCAGCCAATGTGAAGAAACGGTTGCCGGTGACGTAGTTCAACCACTTAATGATCTCCGATACTCCGCGCCGCGCCCCGGCCATCTCGCCCGGCTTGCGGAAAAGGGTCACGTTGAGCTGTCTCTCCGCTCCCGAGAGCGGATTGGTAACCGTAAGGCTCTGCGGTTCCGGGAGAAGATTTGCCACCCGCAGGCGATCATCCAAGAATGGGTTAGTGCTTACATCCACGCGTACGCGCGCCTCTTCCTGAACCATGTCGCCAACCGCCACTAACCGGTCCGCGAGCCAGTCCCCGAGGCCGTTCCGGTCAAGAACCGACATGACCACGTCGATATTGGTTTTGAACTGGATCAACCGCTCGCGCGGATCGCTCACCGGTCCGTTGCGAATTCCAACGAACTGAACTCCGTAATGCTCCTCGAACGTCCGTGCGAGGGCTACGAAATATTCCGAGTTCATTTTCATGGCGTAGGGATGGCTGCGGTAACTTATCACTTGGTCGCCATAACCCGGAATCCTCCCGTCGACGGCGCCGGGCCAGTATCCCTTCGTGGTCTCGCCAATGGCGATCATCGGCCGGCGATCTTCGGGATCCCAATCCTCCATGCTCTTGAGCACTGCGACGATCTGGGCATAATCGTTCCCATCCTTGATGGTGAAAACATTCCAACCGTAGGAGGTCCACTGATCGGCTAAGCGGTAGGCGTCATACTTCCGCGCGATGACGCCGCCCAGGAGCGCATCATCGATGCCGGCGTTGTTATCGGAAAGAAGGATGCGCAAGCGCTTCCCCACTTGCAGGGCCAAGGCCTGCGTCTTCAGTTCCTGCGCGTGCCCTTCGGTCATCGCGAATTCGCCTTCGATCGCGATGATCTTCGGGTGTTTCCCAGAGCCGATAATATCCCAGAATGCGGCTTTCCCCGCTGCTGTGGCGACGCCGACTCCCGAAGGGCCTCCATTTACATCGTTGGTGAGGTCCGTGCTCTCCGCGTGACCGGCCAGGGCTCGGATGCCGCGGCCGTTTGCCTGGGCAAACAGGGGATGGTTATCGAGACCGTGATCCTTCAGCAGGGAGCGCATGGCTTCGGCGCCGCGCCTGAATCCTAGTGCATCGACCGGCAGCACCGCCACTTTCGGATCGACGTAGTAACGCCGGTCGCCCGTTCTCTCATATCTGCGCGCCAGGGCCTGACCCATAATCATCCACAGCGCGTAGCAGGTGGGAACGGTGTGGCCGCCGGCGAGCATGAATTTGTCGCCATAAGGATGCTTTGGCCGCCGATAGTCATAGCGCATTCCCCCTAGTTCCGGCCCCGACAGGTGCACCGCAACATTGTAGGGGGTAGCGGCCAGGGGCCCGCCAAAATGACCGGTTTGGGCATAATTCCCAAGCAACACCAGGCTCATGCACGTCATGTACCCGATATCTTCCATATTTGCCTGTTGGACATGTATGTCCTCGAAACCGACCAATGACCGTTCTGCTTGTGCGCTCACAATCACCTCTCCCAGCCGCGTCAATGACTGCTGGATTTCATTAGAGCCGAGCGTCGAACCTGCGGCCAAGAACGCCCAGTTTGGTCAATTCTACTCCAACCAAACGATCAAGTCCTGCGGGTATGGAACGGCTGGGCCCACCTAGAATTCGGAGATTGACAATTGCCGCCGACGCAGCTTCTACGCTAGTCCTCTCGCCCACCGCTTCCAGCCTAACGAGGAACTGCGCGGGGCGAACTTCTTCTGGGTCAGGAGAATCGAGATCTTCTCGCCATGGTATTGTTGATTCCGTGCCAGGGCCCGACAGCTACGCAGAACTCTTGAGCGAAGGCAATATTCTGGGTCGAGACTTTAGGATTTCCTTCGGCGATAGTAGGATTGAGCGCTGTTTGCTGATTGCACCGCACGGCGGCGGCATCGAACCAGGCAGTTCAGAAATTATGCGGGCAGTGGCTGATCTGGGCGGGTGGGCGTGGTATGAGTTCGCAGGTTTTCTGCGGCGAGGCAATAGGACCGCCCTGCACATCCCGAGCACTCGCTTTGATGAGCCGACCTTGTTCAGCCTGCTTCCTCGCACGGGTTTTGTCATGGCATTTCACGGAGCGAATGAGATTGCGGAGCCGCTGGTGTACGTCGGCGGACTGTGGACTCTTGGGCGGCACACGGTC
>JASHRP010000147.1 GCA_030037375.1 Bryobacteraceae bacterium
TTCGCCTTTGCCGGCTACTTCCTGGTTGTCGACACGCTGGTCGATACCGGCGTTCAGAAGATCTTCAAGACGTTCTCACATTGAGGCCATCTCAACCTACTATGCCCGAAGAATTCCTCCCGGACGTTGAAGCGCCTGAGGACCAGGACGCTCCGGAACCCGAAGGCGGCTCGCCAACCGAGCACGCGGCCGATGGCGATCAATCCGCCGAACAGGTGGGGCTGCCTGCGGAGGAATCGCCCGCCCAACCCGAAGGACCAGATACCAAGCATTGGTATATCATCCACACCTACTCCGGTTTTGAGCAAAAGGTGGCCGATTCGCTGAAGAGCCGCGCGGAGGCGTTTGGTTTCGCCGATAAGATCGGGCAGGTTTTGATTCCCACCGAAGAGGTAATCGAGCTCCGCGCAGGCAAGAAGGTCACCAGCAAGCGAATGCTCTATCCCGGCTACGTGCTGGTGCAAATGGAAATGAACGACGAGCTGTGGCACGCCGTTAAGGCCACGCCTCGGGTGACAGGTTTTGTCGGCGGAGGCACCACGCCGGTGCCGCTGACCGCGGACGAAGTAAATTCGGTGCTGTACCGGCAGGCTAGCTCGGCTGAGCGGCCGCGGCCGAAGCTCAGCTTCGAGAAGGGCGAGAACGTCCGCATCATCGACGGGCCGTTCAACAACTTCTCGGGCAAGGTGGACGAGGTCAATCCGGAGCGCAACACTCTGCGCGTGCTGGTGACCATTTTCGGACGCGCGACGCCGGTGGAGCTCGATTTTCTACAGGTAGAAAAGGTTTAAGCAATGGCAAAGAAGATAACCGATTACGTAAAACTGCAAATTCCGGCCGGAAAGGCTACGCCGGCGCCGCCGGTGGGCACCGCGCTCGGCCCCAAGGGCGTGAACATAATGGAGTTCTGCAAGGGATTCAACGCCAAGACTTCGGCGAAGGATCAGGAGGGCTTGATCATCCCGGTGGTGATCACGATTTATTCGGACCGCTCCTTTACCTTCATCACCAAGACTCCGCCTGTGCCGGTGCTGATCAAGCGCGCGGTCAATCTGGCGAAAGGCTCGGCCGAGCCGAACAAGAATCGGGTCGGCAAGATCACGATGAAGCAGGTGGAAGAGATCGCCAAGCTCAAGATGCCCGACCTGAACAGCTTCGATTTAGAAGGCGCGATCAATCAGGTCAAGGGCACGGCGAGATCGATGGGCGTGGACGTAGCTTAACGGAGGAATGGACTAAATGGCAAACACAATTTCCGCGCTGAAGCGAGTCCGCGTTACCGAGCGCCGCACCGAAATCAATCGCACCCGCAAGACTCGTCTGCGGCACCAGATCCGCGCGATGCGCCGGTTGCTGGAATCGAAGGACGCCAAGGGCGCCGCGGAGCTTGCATCGAAGACGTTCTCAATGATCGACCGGTCGGCCAAGTGGGGCATCATCAAGAAGAACACGGCGGCTCGGTACAAGAGCCGGTTGACGCTGCGGCTGCGGAAGCTCAGCGCGGCGTAGTCGCTGTACGCTTCTCAAGCGGCGTGGAGTGGAAGACGCGGTGCAAGCCGCACCCGGGCCCTATTGGACCGGCTAACATTCGGCGCGTCCGCAATGTAAAATTACCTACCTCGCCGGAACGCGCCGGCGCAGCTCATCGAAGAAATTCTGGAGAAAAACTACCTCGTGTTGCAACTGCGGCGCGGCTGAGGCCGACTGTACCGGCACAGCCGCGATAATGCGTTTGCCGTCGGCGGAAATATCGAAGCCGCCTTCCTCGAACTTGGCCAGCCACACGCGAGGTTTGTCCGCGACGAAGGCATCGCCATTGGCGGCGTAGCTGACTGCCATCACCTGGTTGTCGGAACTATTCTTATAGAGCAGATCGTGGCCGGTCCGCGACCACACTGGCCAGTCAGCTTCCCCGGAAGTGGAGACAACCCATTGTCCGGCTTGCCCGGATGCCGGCCGCACGTAAACCTGAAAGCTGCCTGACTGGCTCGACCGGTATGCCAGCCACTTCCCATCGGGTGAGAACTGCGGCAGCTGGTCGGAGGCATTAGACGTGAGAAAGCGCTCCGCCGCACCGAGGCGCAACTGACCGTCTTGCTCCTCCGCGGGGATGGTCCAAAGCTGCAGCCGCGCTCCGGCTATTGCCGACTGCATGAACGCGATCCGCTTGCCATCGGGGGAAAACGACCAAGGATACTGGGCAGCCGTAGCTTTGCCTTGCGTGATCTGGCGCGGCTGGCCAGAGCCGTCCGCGCGAGCCGAATACATGCTTCCGTTGGTCGACATGAAGACCACATATTGGCCGTCAGGCGTCCAAATGGGGTACCTGTATTGCCCGTTGCCAAACGTCAGGCTGGTGGTTCTGCTGCTCTGCCACTCGTAAACTTCGATGTCTTCATTGGCTCCATCTCGAACCGCGAGCGCTACGCGCTTCCCATCCGGCGAAACGCGCGGGCCATCGTAATTCCCGGGTTTGGCGAGCAGCGTTTCAGACATGCCCGAGGAGTCAATCCACTGAACGGTGCTCAGGCCCCCGCTTGCCACGGAGCCTTTCTGGTAGACGAAGATGCCCGTACCGGAGACGTCAAACTTGCCGGCGACGTCGACGCCGCCCATCACGTCATTCAGCACTGGGACCGCCGCGCCGCGAGCCTCCAATTTATTCGGATCGAACGGCAAAGCGTACAACGCGCCTCTAAATGTGTAGAGAATGTGCCCCGTTCCGCCGTTCGAGCCAACGTAACGCGGAAAAGCGCCGCCCTTGAGGATGGTTCTGCGGTGTCCGTCCACCAGAGATAGAACCTCGATGCTGCCCCGGTCCGGATCGGGCGGCCCGCCCTCATTGCCGGTATTTCCGGCGAATAGCACGTTCTTTCCGCCGGGCAGGACCTGCGGCGACATCTGGATGATTTCGCCGGCCGCAAACGGTCCTAAGGACGCTGCCTGGCCCGCGCCGCTGTCGGCGATTCGGACCAAGGGCAAACCGCCCTGGGCGACGACGATTGCGTCGCCGCTCCAGGAGGCGCCACCGAAGGTTGGCAGATCCATCAGCGGAACGGCCGCGCCGCCGTCCACGGGGATTTTGTAGAGTTTCCTGGCGGAGGTTGACGCGAATCCCAGCCAGCGCCCATCCGGCGAGA
>JASHRP010000148.1 GCA_030037375.1 Bryobacteraceae bacterium
TATTTCGGGAAGAGCTTGAAAAAATAGGCGGAATGAACCCATGGAGCGGCATCCAGACCAGCGGTCCGCTTGCGGATCCAGTCACTATCATTGCCAGAATCCGCGCGACGTTCCCAGAGGCGCGGATGATTTCGCTTTCGGCTCCATCGAAATCCAACCCCGTTTACATTGCCGTCCTACAGAGCCGGGGCAGGGACATCGGAACCCGCAGAATTGGGGTGCATCCCGTCACGGGCGACGTGTTGGGGCGCGTGCCGCGCCGCGTTCCGCAACGCTGGGCGTGGCTTGGCGTGGTCCGGAATCTGCACGAGACGCTTCTCTCCGGAGTGAAGGGACGCCAGGTCAACGCTGTTCTGGCTGGTTTGTTGCTGTTGGTCAACCTAACAGGGATGGTGGTCTGGTGGCCGGGCGTGCGAGCCTGGCCCCGCGCCCTCGCTATCGACTCCCGCCGCACCTGGCGGCGTGTTAACTTCGACCTTCACCGGGCAGTGGGGTTCTGGACTTTCGCCGTCGTCTCGTTTTGGGCAATCTCTGGCGTCTACTTCGGATGGTCCGGCGAAGCGCGGGCTCTCATCGATCGTGTTTCACCGCTGGTCTCCTCATTGCCCCCGGTTGTCCGCGTTGAGCCGGCCATTCCATCCGGTGCCGTGGCGGATCTTGGCGCCATGCTCACCCAAGCCGCGATCCTTGAGCCTGGAGCGGTACTGCGTGAGATCACGTTTCCCTCCGGCCGGAGAGCTCCACTCAAAATCTCAATGCAGCGGGCTGGCACCGTTGGTTCCGAATTCGCGGACACACTCTACTTCGATCCCAATGACGGCAGCTATCTCGCTACTTGGAAATACGGAGTAAATCAGAGCCTGGGCGACTGGATTGTTTGGTCGCAGATACCGCTGCACTTCGGCACGTACTGGGGCTTGGGAGTCAAAATCTTGTGGTCCGCGTTTGGGCTCGCGATTCCGCTGCTTTGCCTGACTGGAGTGTTGATGTATTGGAACCGGTACCTTCGCAGGCGGCTATCGGCAGCACTATATGCGAGTCCTCGTGAACCCGTTTCGGTGAGGTCCTAATGCAAGCGCCTATCGCCCCGAACGAATGTGCCGAGAAAGACAAACTTCAGGCTGAATACCGCGAGGCCGTGTTGCTGTGGATCGAACTGGGTGGGGCCAATGCGGAAGTAATGCACCTTCCCAGGGCCGTTGGTGCGAAGCGAGGCCTGGACGCGGCAGCCATCAAGCTGGCGGAGCATCGCAAGCAGCACGGTTGCTAGCGAGAGCGCGCACGTCCGCCACCGAAACCATGGCGGGAGCGCACGGCGACTATACTCTTCTTGTCCGCACTGAAGCGGGATGCTGTACTCGAAGCTGGATGTTTGCGATTCCCTCGCTGGAGCCAGCGTAAGCGGCTTTCCATAGGGCGAGCGCCTGCGGTATACTCCGACTCGCGCGCCTCCAGGACCCGTAAGCGAGCCGTAAAGTTCAGAAGGGGCCGTTGTAGGGACCTAATCGTCGAGTCAGCCTAACAACTCCACTTGGCATCGCACGTCTCGATTCGCGACGATGGCTCCGAGTTTGTCGCCTCGGTCTGTCTCTGAATAGCTGCCACCGCACCGCAAACCTCTGAGTATTGGGCTCTCAATAACGCGGGAAACACGTAAATCTCGTTTGCAATTAGGAAGATGGCTGGCATTGGCAACGTCTATGGATTTTCATCTCCTTTCATGGTAAGCTACCGCTGTTGAGTGTGGACACGTTGCCACGTTCGCTACGTACCAAGTCCGAGTGTGGCATGTTCATGACAATTTAATCACAATCGGCCAGATCGATTGCACCAGTTGTTCGGTCAAATGCGGAAGAAGCCCCGGCAGCAGGAGGGTGCGGTTCATCCCTGTTCCGCCCGCCTTTCTTAAACCGTTTACTTTCGCCACTCGACCAAACATGAGTTCTCCCACGCCGGCTCCTCGCTAGTACTGTGTTTCCTCGACGTAAACACTCCGAGCTCTCGCAGCACAGGTAGGAGGTTCTAACCTTCGGCCTGCCCCGTCGGCGAGTCCAAACGCACTGTGTTTTTTCCGGGTTGCGTTGCCCATCAGCGCTGCTGTGCGCGGAGGTCCCACTATGCGAACAAGAGTCGACAGGAATGGAGTAAGTCTAGAGCTCAGTTTGGACAAACTAAGGCTGGATCAGCTCCAAAACGCGATCCGCGCGAACCGGATCAGCTTCCCAAGCCAGGTGCCCGTGTTCATCAAGCACGCGGATAGCAAGCTGCAGTGCCACGTGGTGCTTTTGTACTTCGTGCGAGGCTGGAGTTGCGATAGGATCGCCAAGCGCTACGGCTTCTGCCGGCAGTTCGTATGGTCCATCGTGAGTGAGTGGAGGCGCCACGCCGCGGCCGTTGGCTACTTGCAAGTTATTCCTCCTCCCGAAGTACTAAGCGCCTTGAGCTCCAGCTCCCAGAAGCTCGAACGTCCCGCACGCCGATCCGATCCGCGTCGCACGTCGGCCGCCAGGAAGGCTGTAGGGGGGCTAAATGAAGGGTCCGAATCGATGATGGCTTCGCATCCATATCGCGTTCTGATTGTCGAGCACGAACCGCGGTTCTGCAACGTACTTCGAACTTCTCTGAACACAGGCGAATTCATTGTCGTAGGAGCGCATAGCGGTGAGGAGGCGCTGGACATGGCGCAAGACCAAGGTTTCGACCTGGCGTTGCTTGACGTCAACTTACCCGGCATCGGAGGTTTCGAGGCCTGCCGCAGGCTGAAGAACCTGTCGCCGCGCACCGGTGTCGTGGTCATGTTGAAGGCACGTGACCTGAAACACGATACGGTTCACGCGCTGGAAGCCAGTGCTGACGATTACGTGACAAAACCTTTTGAGTTGCGCGAACTGATAGGGCGTTTGCGCGTCGTCTTGTGCCGAGTCCGTGCGCTCGGCACACGAGAACCGTCCGCCCTTCGGGTGGGCGCGCTGACGATGGACCCGCGCCGCAGAATCCTATGGCGTTCCGGTAGCAAAGTCCATCTGTCCCCAAGGGAGTACGAGTTGCTGGCCTTCATGATGGAGAACCAGGGGGCGCTGTTGTCCCACAAGCTGCTGCTCCGCTCGGTTTGGGGCCCCAGCTACGGCAACGAGGTCGAGTATCTCCGCGCCTATGTTCGCTCGTTGCGCAAGAAAATCGAGGCCAACCCCTCTAATCCCGACTATATTCTGACCGCACCGTGGATCGGATATCGTTTCTGTAATCCGGCGACCAGCCCTCTCTCGACTCCGGCGTGAGGGCAGCAGGTTTCGCGAGGCCGGTTAGTTTCCGCCGCCCATTTTGAGCTCTTTGCCGTTCACCGAAATATGGGTGACCCAGAGAGAGGCTACTCCATTCTTTCCGGCCCAGCCCGCGATGACGATTTGATCCCCGGGTTTGAGCGCCGCAGCAGTCCATCCCAGCGGCGCCAAATGGCCTGGATTGGTAAGCTCGCCTTTCCACTCGCGAACCTTGCCGCTTCCATCCGTCACTTCGAACTCCACGATGCAGTGCGGATTGACGAAGTAGAAATCCGTGACCTCTCCTTCGAAAATCCCTCACTCGGCG
>JASHRP010000149.1 GCA_030037375.1 Bryobacteraceae bacterium
CGCGAACTTATGCGTCTTCCTTTTGTCATCGGCTAGCGACGGCATTACGGGTCGGCTGATCAGCGCGATATGGGACCCTTGGGAGACACTGCCCCAGCGGCTCGAAGAGCTCCGTCAGACAGATGTCTATACCCTGCGCCGCATCGTGCCCCAAGACCGCGGCTTGGGTTGGGAATAAGCCATGCGGTTCGCGATCATCGGCTGTGGCTTGATTGGACGAAAGCGGTTCCGCTCGTTCGGCGCTAAGCACGAATTGGTGATTGCCGCAGACGTTGCCCTGGATCGAGCCCAGGCACTGGCGTCACAGCGTCCTGGAGGGTTGGCGACCGTGGATTGGCAAGAGGCTGTATGCCACCAAAAAGTCGAGGCAGTCGTTGTGGCTACCACTAACAATTGCTTGGCTAGTGTAACGCTCGAAGCGATTCGCAACGGAAAGCATGTTCTCGTCGAAAAGCCGGCGGCCCGCAATTCTTCCGAGCTGATGCCGGTTCAAAAGGCCGCCCAGGAGGCTGGCGTGTGCGTGCAGGTGGGCTTCAACCACCGCTATCACCCCGGCTTCCGCAAGGCGCGCGAGATCGTGGACTCGGGCGTGCTCGGTCCGTTGATGTTTATTCGCGGCCGGTACGGTCATGGCGGGAGAATCGGCTACGAAAAAGAGTGGCGAGCAGTGCCAGACATATCGGGTGGAGGAGAACTGCTCGATCAGGGCGTACACCTCATCGATCTGGCAAGCTGGTTCCTCGGCCCGTTCACGCATATTGACGGCTTCTCCCATACCTATTTTTGGAACATGCCGGTCGAGGACAACGGCTTCATGCTTTTGCGGACGCAGCGGGACCAAACAGCATTTCTGCACGCGAGCTGTACCGAGTGGAAGAATATGTTCTCCTTCGAGATCTACGGCCGGGACGGGAAACTGCATGTCGAGGGATTGGGCGGAAGCTACGGCGTGGAGCGGTTGCATTTTTATCGGATGCTACCGGCGATGGGACCTCCGGAGACCACGATCTGGGAGTATCCCGGCGATGATTTGTCGTGGGACCGGGAAATGGACGACTTTGAAGGATTCGTAAACCGCGGAGAGCAGCCGAGGCCAGGAATCGACGAGGCAATCGCAGCTCTAAAAGTTGTGGAAGAAGTATACCGCCGCTCAGGAACATGATCATCACTCGCAGTCCTTTGCGCTTGTCGCTCGGCGGTGGGGGCACGGACCTTCCGTCCTACTACCAGGATCACGAAGGCTTTCTAATCGCCGCCGCAATCGATAAGTACGTCTATATCACGGTGCATCAGACCTTCATCACAGACCTGATCATCAAGTACTCGAGTCTTGAGAGGGTTCCCTCCATCGACGATATTCAGCACCCGATCGTCAGGGAAGCGTTTAAGTTGGTGGGAATCACCGAGACCAATCTGGAAATCACCAGCATGGCCGACATTCCGTCGGGGACGGGACTGGGATCATCCGGCAGCTTCACCACCGCGCTTCTCAAAGCGCTGCATACCTATCGTAAGAACTTGATGCACCCTAGCGAGCTGGCCGCTCAAGCGTGTGAAATCGAAATCGATCGCTTGAAGGAACCGATCGGCAAGCAGGATCAGTACATTGCTTCCTATGGAGGCATTACGTGTTTCCGGTTCCTTGCCGATCACTCCGTCGAGGCAGCCCCGCTTCAACTTGATCAGGAGACGCTCCACAACCTCGAAGACAATCTATTGCTTTACTTCACCGGATTTACGCGTTCGGCATCGGAGATCCTTCGTGACCAGGACAGCCGCACGAAACAAAAGGACAGCTCGATGCTGGACAACCTGCATTTTGTAAAGCAGGTCGGTCTCGAAAGCAAAGGTGTGTTAGAAAAGGGAGATCTTCGTGGTTTTGCGGAGCTGTTACACGTACATTGGGAGCACAAGAAGAGCCGTTCGAAGGGGATGAGCAGCTCGGAAATAAACGAGTGTTACGAGTTCGCACGGCGAAATGGGGCGCTCGGCGGCAAGCTAGTCGGCGCTGGCGGAGGCGGTTTTCTGTTGTTTTACACCGAGGACAAGACTCGCCTGCGCAGGGCTTTGACCGAAGCGGGATTGAAAGAAGTAAGATGGCGCTTTGACTTCCAAGGCACAACGGTCCTATCACATGCCTGACGCAGAGGCGACGAACTTTACACGAGGATTCCTCACGGAGGCGACGGAGATCCTTCGCCAGCTCGACGATTCGGCAATCGAGCGGCTCGCGCAACTGCTCGCGGATACGCGTGGCATCGGGGGCAGGTTATTCATCCTCGGAGTGGGAGGAAGCGCTGGCAATGCCTCGCATGCGGTAAACGACTTTCGCAAACTAGCCGGCATGGAGGCCTATGCGCCTACGGACAACGTCTCGGAATTGACCGCGAGAGTTAACGACGAGGGCTGGAGCACGGTTTTCGAAGCTTGGCTGAGAGTGAGCCGTCTTCGGCCCGAGGATATGCTGCTTGTTTTTTCTGTGGGCGGCGGCGACGCCGAGAAGAACGTCAGCCCCAACCTGGTTTCGGCACTGCGATACGCCAAGGAGATCGGGGCGAAGATCGGCGGAATCGTGGGCCGTAGCGAAGGCTATACCGCCAAAGTTGCCGATGCTTGTGTGATCGTTCCGGTGGTGAATCCAGGGCACATAACGCCGCACGCCGAAGCGTTTCAGGCAATCGTCTGGCATTCGCTGGTGTCCAATCCCGTATTGAAAGCAGCCCCTACCAAATGGGAGTCGATCCGGTAAATTATGCAATCTAGCGGTTCAGTTCAGAATCTCAGAGTCAAGATCTTTGCGGATGGCGCAGACAGAGCCGGCATGCTCGAAATGTATGCCAAGCCCTATATTCAAGGATTCACGACCAACCCGACATTGATGCGCAAGGCCGGAATTCAGGATTACGAGGCGTTCGCACGAGAGATCCTCGCGGCTATTCCCGACCGGCCGATCTCCCTGGAAGTGTTTGCGGACGACGAAAAAGAAATGGAGCGCCAGGCCCGCAAGATCGCGACCTGGGGCTCGAATGTATACGTCAAAATCCCGGTGACCAATACCAAGCGCGAAAGCTCTGCTTGCCTGGTCCAGCGGCTGGCTCAGGCTGGAGTGAAGCTGAACGTGACTGCGCTGATGCCACTAGCTCAGGTTCGCGACATTACCGCCGCTCTTGCCGGTGGTCCCCCGGCCTGCATCTCCGTATTCGCCGGACGAATCGCCGATACGGGAGTTGACCCCTTACCTTTGATGAGTGAGGCGCTCGAAATCTTGAAGCCCCATCGGAACATTGAGCTCATTTGGGCAAGCCCGCGCGAGCTCCTGAACGTGTTTCAAGCCGATGCGATTGGCTGCCACATTATCACGGTCACACACGATATCCTTCAGAAACTG
>JASHRP010000150.1 GCA_030037375.1 Bryobacteraceae bacterium
CTGACAACCAACGTCAGCTGGTCGACGGCGCCAGTCTTCAGTTTTCCGCGGTGCCTCATCGACGATGCTGGGGGACTTGAGTTCACGGGGTCAGCCTTAGACGTCCTAGGGTTCGAGAACGGTCTAGCGCAAGAACGGATCTACGTACCGATCGGAAATCGGGCTGGAGTTTTCTTCCGGCTTCCTGATGGCCGGTCCTCTGATCCGGTCCTGTTCAAGCTGGATGAGGTCGACGCCGCGCAGCTTGCGTCGGGCGCGTGGCAAACGAAGGGGTGGTTCTTTTACGCCGCAAACCAAGAGCAATCCGGCGGTAGAAAGGGCGTTCTAATCCTCCAATACATCGCCCGCAAGATGAATTTCGTTTCACTTTACTGGATAAACTACAGTATCCTCGAGTTCCTCAGTGTTCGGGCCTACTTTTGATCGATGATTGGGACCTAACCGTCGCCGGAGGTTCCCATGAATGAGCAGCCCCGGGGATCGTTCCCGCGGCTACGCGCGCCTTCCATTCGATCTCTTAAAGGCTCGAGTTCCAGGATGGGCGCGGCCTCGGGCAGCCGGCAGGGTTCCGAGCTCGATCGTACCACCGGAGCATACATTATGTCCCAGGTCTGGCGCGCGCCTTTGGCGTGCCCCGCTGCATGGATTCGAACGGGCGGCACCTTCGCCCTATTTACCTGTGAGGGCGCGCAAGGTTTGTTCGGCTGCGGCGCGGGCGTCGGGATCCGGCCCCTGTGCGGCGAGGCTCAAATGCTGAACAGCGCCGGCACGGTCGCCTTGGCGCGCCAACACGATCCCGAGTTCAACCTGCGCGCGAAAATCTTGAGGCTGGAGCTGGACGGCATCAGACAGCTCTTGCCGGGCGCCGGAAAGGTCGCCCTTGCCGTACAGGAGCGATCCCAGGATCTCGTGGCCGGCCTCGGCGCGGGGATCGGCTTCTACCGCGAGTTTGGCTTGTTTCTCTGCCTCAGCGGGATGGTTCGAATCCGCAAGAACGCGGGCGTAGTCCACTCTTGCCTCCGCGTTCGTGGGCGTTAAGCGGAGACTCTGCTCAATCTGAAAACGCGCCTCCGGGAGCTGGCCTTGCGATGCCAGCGCGCGGCCAAGATTCAAGCGCCACTCCGCGATGCCGGGTTGGATCCGCAGTGCGGCTCGGAATTCCTTCTCTGCTCCAGCCCGATCGCCTGTGCCCCACAGAACCAGGCCGAGATTGTTGTAGAGCTCGGGCACTTCGGGGCCCAGACCGATCGCCTTTTCTAGCGTGGCCTTTGCTTCTCCGGCTTTGTTCTGTTGCCACATCGCCCATCCAAGTCTGCCCCAGGCTCGTGGATCGTCCGGAGCCAATTCGGTGGCGCGGCGTAGTTTCTCTTCAGCCAGCGCCCACTGCCCGGTTTGCATCAGCGCGTCTCCCCATTGGAGCAGGCGGCTGGACGAAGGATCGCGGTTGGCAGCCTCCTCAAAATACCGGACAGCCGAGGACGCATCGCCAGCGGCGAGGTAGCCCTGCGCCAATTCCGCATAATAAAACGGTCCCGACGGATGGTACTTGTCGATCCGCGACGCCAACAGCGGGAGGCCCTCTTTGAGATTGCTTTGTTCGCGGACCTGCGCGACGGCGACCAGCAAGTCATCGTCTTCGGTCGACGGGGGGTTGGCGGGGTAGTAGGGCGCCACTTCGCCCTGGTACGGTTGGGTCTCGGGACGTTCCGGCTTATCGGCTAGCAAATCTCCCGGAGGCGGACGGCGGGAGATGAAATGCTCGGTCATCACGATATGGACCGCGTCGTCGGTTCGCCGTTTCGGCATGTGACAGCTTACGCAGTTTGCGTCCGCAGTGTGGGGAACAGATGCCGATAGGCGTGAAACGTCCTGATGGCAGCCGAGACAAACCTGATTGTAGTGCGCAGTGGCCTGTTGCCCTCGCGGAATGTCGTGAGGATTGTGGCAAGTGGTGCATCCGAGTTTTCCGGCGCTCTTGAGGTAGCACTGCGACTCGCGCAACCGGTAGCCGCCCTGCGCGACTTCAAAGTTGTTGAGGTTTCCCTGCGCGCGATCGAAGATCAGTTCGTAGCCGGCCAGAGGCTGACCCGGCACGTAGGAGAACGGAACGCGATCGAAACGCACGACCGCGTGGGGCAGCTTTTCATTGGAGGTTTCGAGATGGCATTGCAGGCAAACCTCCATCTTGCGATCCGGACTCAAACGGGCCGGGTTCACGATCGCGGCGCGAACCTGTTCGGCGGGCGCGCCCTCGGAGGCTTTGTCGACGTGGTTCTGTCCCGGCCCGTGGCATCGTTGGCAATCGATTCCCTCCGGCAAGGGCTGGAGGTAAGTCGACTGAGTTACGTCCTTGTGCTCGCCTTCCGGAATCTTCGGATAACCGTTGTGGCAAGCCATACAGTCGTAGTAGATCGGGCGCACCGATCCCGCGTAGTCGGGCCGATCGTAACCCGGGTTCATCGCCCAATAGCCGCCGTTCTCGGCATACCAGCCCAGCGGCAATTCCTGTAGCGTGTTCTGTTCCGTCAGGTGCAAGAAGGATTTCGCATGGTTGCCGGAACCGAGCACGTAGTCCACGCGCTTCTCGTCCATGTTGGTTTGCTTGCCGTCGAAACCGATCTGCCAACGGCGCTGATACCAGGAGCCATCGCGCTCGATCATTTCGAAAAAAGTATCCGAAGCCGCATGATGCCAGGGCTTGCCGGGAGTGGGCCAGCTAATGTCCTTGGCGTTTTCTTTGACGTTTTCTGTATTCGGTCGAACACGGTGAAACGCGCGTCCCATTCCGGTTTTCCGGTACGTGGCCGCGATGTCCGCGTGACACTGCTCGCATAGCGCGGGATCCGCGTAGCGCCCCACCGCCTGCGATGAAATCGCATCGGCCTTGCTGGTGCGCTGGGCGGTCGCATTGTGCATATACCACCACGCTCCAGCTCCCGCCAAAGCGCATATCAGTGCGGCAATCAGAAGAGCCATTGGTAACGTTTTGAATTTCATTGACATCCTAGACGAGGATTGCGGTGACACAAGGGAAAGTCATTTTACGCCCTATTCACGGCCCGAATCGTTCATTGTACAGCCGCGCGGACCGCTTGACCATGATTCACTTTGATCGGAAGTATCAACGAAAACTGATTGACCGCGCTGCCAGTTTACGATAATTTCCCACACAGGTTAGTCGCGCGAGGGGAGTTGAAATTAGCGAAGGGAGTTTGAGGTCAATGACCATCAGAGAAATGAGAGCCGCCGTGCGCGCAAAGTTCGCGATGCGCTGTGTTGGCACGATCGCATGTCTGTTCGTGTTCACGCTGGCTGCTTTCGGCCAGGGCGATAGAGGCTCGATCACCGGAGCTATTACCGATCCGCAGGGCGCTGCGACTCCGAACGCGTCAATCGACGTCAAGAACGTGGCGACTGGCGAAGTGTTCCACGGTGGCGCTTCCTCCACGGGTAACTACGTAATCCCGGTGCCGGCCGGCAACTACGAAATGACGGTGACGGCGCCGGGTTTTAAGAAGTATGTCCGCTCCAATCTCGAAGTGCAGGTCGCGGCCGCGACTCGTCAGGACGTTACCCTCGAGGTCGGCGGAGTCAGCGAAACGGTCACGGTGAATGAACAAGCGCCGTTGATGAAGACGGAAAGCGGTGAAGTCAGCCACACGATGCAGACCGACACAATCGACCAGCTTCCCCTTCTGACAACCAATGGAAGCGGGGGCGCCACGGGCACGGGCAACATTCGCAACCCCCTGCAGGAGATGCTCATTCTTCCCGGCACGGCCTTCGTGAACGATACAGCCGTAGTGGTGAACGGCCTTCCGGCCAATAGCGAAAGCATCCGTATCGAAGGGCAAGACTCGGTCAGCAACATTTGGAAGATTGCACAGCAGAACAGTCAGGGCGGCGTGGACGCCATTCAGGAGGTCGCCGTTCAGACCAGCAACTTCGATGCGGAATACGGGAACGCTGCGGGCGGATATTTCAACATGACCATGAAGTCCGGCACCAACCAGCTCCATGGCAGCGCTTACGACTATTTTGTGAACGAATTTCTGGATGCCGGTGAGCCCTTCACCGACCGATGCGTCCAAAGCAGCCTCTACTGCGGGCCCACCGACGATAGGCAACACATCCGCAACCGCATTCGCCGCAATGATTACGGTGGCACTTTCGGTGGTCCGGTTTATATCCCGAAGGTGTATAACGGCAAGAACAGGTCATTTTTCTTCGTCAACTTTGAACAATTCCGCCAGAGCAACCTGAACTCAACTACAACTGACACTGTCCCGACGGCGGCTTACCAAAGTGGCAACTTCCAAACGGCCGAGTGTGTCGCATACCTTGGCGGGGCCGTTGGAGGCACTGGCGGCACCTGTATCCCCTGGCCCGCTGTGACGAACCTGGCCACGGGAAAACAGGCGGCGGACCCGGCGGGGACTCCGCTGATAGAGGGCCAAATCTTCGACCCCTACTCGACTCACGTCGTCGGCGGCCAGCAAGTTCGCAATCCTTTCCCGAACAACACGCTTCCCGCAACGGAGTTGGATAGGGTCGCGCTAGCGGTTCAGAGTCTGCTGCCGCAACCCAACGCACCCGGCATCATCAACAACTACAACGTCCCGGCGTACACCAGCTTCCTCCACACCACGAACTTTTCCGTCAAGATGGACCATTCCATCAGTCCCACCATCAAAATCTCGGGGTATTATTCACAACTCAAGACATTTTCGCCCAACGTTGACGGCGGCATCCAACCGCTCGCGCTCGGCGGAGCTACCGAAGACAATTACAACCACACCACCCGCTTGAACTACGACCAGACCATAACCCCAACTCTGCTCTTTCATGTGGGCATTGGTTATTTCGAGACTTCGGAGCCGCACATTGCCCCGCCTTTCTCCCAGGCCAGCCTTGGGCTAACGGGCTACCAGGCTAACAACATTTTTCCCGATATCAGCGGCATCGGTAGCTTTGTGAGCGGCGGATTTATAAACGGCTTCTACGCTGGGGTCGGCTCGACCTTCAGCGCGACCGCATACGAGGAAAAGCCGACGGCCAACACCAGCTTGACGTGGGTCCACGGCAACCACACCTTTAAGTACGGCGGCGATTATATCCAGGAAGGCTACCCGGTCCCGAGCTTGTGGCGCGCGAACGGAAACTTCACCTTCAGCAATGCCGAGACAAGCGACCCCTACCAAAACGGACTGGCGTTGACCTCCGGGCCGGACCCGACCGGTTTTGCCTATGCCAGCTTCCTCACGGGCCTGCCCGACGTTTTGCAACTCAACGCGCCCACTGACGCCAAGCTTGGTTATCACTCCATCGCGTTCTTTGCCCAGGATAGCTGGAAGGTGAGTCGCAAGCTGACCCTCGATTACGGGCTGCGTTACGACTACCAGACCTACATGAAAGAACAGTACGGGCGCATGCAGGACGCATCGTTCAACACCTTAGACACCGAACTCGGCCGGGATGGCGCGGTGCTCTACGGAGCGACGTGCAACTGTCAGTTCTCGCACAACTACCCCTATGCTTTCGGCCCACGTGTCGGAGCGGCCTACCAAATCGATTCGAAGACCGTCCTTCGCGGCGGGGCGGGCGTCCAGTACGATGTGGAAGAAGCACCCAACGGCGTTTTGTACAGCGCGGCCGATTACTACACCATCAATCCGAACGGGTATGGAATCAGCCCGATGCAAAACTCCTCGAACCCGGCGATGAACGGTCTGCAGGGCGGCAACCCCTACGCGCCAGGCAATCCCTATGGCAACGCCCCGGTGGTTTGGCCTAACCTGAATCAGAACAAGTATCCGTTCCCAAACAACGGCATCTTGGCCCCGACCCAGGGCGCGTCGCCGTTCGTTTTCTTCGACCCGAACAATCGTCCGGGGCGAATCATCACCTGGAGCATCGGAGTACAACGCCAACTGAGGAGGGACGTGGTTGTCGAAGTCAGCTACGTGGGCAACCGCGGCGCTTATTTCCCGGCGCCCAACTTAGATCAGATCGCCTCAAATTCGCTGACGCCAGGTTTTCTGTTGTCGCAATACGGATTGAACATCAACAACCCGGCTGACGCGGAGCTGCTCGACGATCAGGTCAGCAGTACGGCTGTTCAGCAGCGTTTCCCCCAATTTGGGTTGGTAAATGTGAACGGCACACCGACCGTGCCTTCAGTCTATCAGGGCTTCCCCGCGAGCCAGACGCTGCAACAGGCTCTGCGGGCTGTGCCGCAGTGGGGTGGTGTGTCGCCGTGGCTTGGACCGCCATTAGGCAAGACTTGGTACGATTCGCTCCAGACGCAGGCGACCAAGCGGTTCTCACACGGTTTGCAAGCAACCGGCAGCTTCACCTGGGCCAAGGGCGAGGTCATCGGCGCGGCTTCCGACAGCACCTACTATCTTGGCAGCCAGGCCGTGACCACGGACATCTACAACTATGCGGACAATAAGCAGTTGAACCAGTACGTCAGACCCTTGGCGACGATCATCACGTTTACCTATACGACGCCGAAGTTCGCCTCTGATAAGAGATCAATGAGGTTGCTTTCGCAGGTTGTGAGCAACTGGCAGCTTGGAGCGGTCCTCATCTACCAGAGCGGCCAGCTTATGGGAATTCCCCCGTCGAACAATGCTCTTACTACCGAGTTGGGCAGGACAAATCTTTTGGGGTTCACCAACAATTTTGGGAATAACTTCCAGAATTATGTGCCTGGACAGCCTCTGTTTACGGAAAACCCCAACTGCGGATGCTTCAACCCGCAGACGACCCAGATTCTGAATCCAGCCGCCTGGACTGACGCTCCCATTGGACAGTGGGGTAGCACCGCACCATTCTTAAACAACTTCCGCTGGCAGCGGCAGCCTACGGAAAACGCCAGCTTCGCGAGGAACTTCCCCATCGGCAGGGAAGGCCGGTACGTCCTCCAATTCCGGGCCGAATTCTTCAACATTTTCAACCGTCTGTTCCTGTCGATGCCGACCGTAACGAACCCCCTAGTCCCGATCACGACAGCTCAGTATGAAGGGAACACGTACAACAGTGCGGGCTTCGGCAGTATCGCCACTCTGAACGGCGCTGGAGCTACGCCGCGCAACGGTCAACTCGTTGCCCGGTTTACGTTCTAACTCGACTCACGCAGTGGGCGAAGACGCCTGCGGAAATTCTGCCGGCGTTTAGCCTGTAAGCTAGAAACTGCCGTGCCGTCTCGCTACGTTGGTGTATTAATCCTGTCCTTGGCCGGGCTTGTCAAAGCGCAGGACGGCTCGGCGCTATATCGGGAACGTTGCGCCTCATGCCACGATTCGCCCACGGGACGCGCTCCATCCATTGGCGCGATCAAACAGATGACGGCTCAAGCGATCTACTCGGCTCTGATGAATGGCTCGATGAAATCGCAGCCCAACGGTTTGTCCACGCAGCAAGTGCTATCGCTTCTGGTGTACATCGCGCCGACCGGTGACGCGGGCGCAAAGCCGGCATTTCAGAAGAGCTGCCCAGGGAGCGCGCCGTTCACGCTCAGCCAGAGCGAATGGGGCGGATGGAGTCCGAGCGTCACCAATTCGCGCTATCAGGATGCGAAGGCAGCGGGGCTTGCGGCAACCGGCGTGTCCAGGCTGAAGCTCAAATGGGCGTTCAATCTGGGGCCGGTGGGGGAGGCCCGCGGCCAGCCAGTGGTCGCCGGCGGCCGTGTATTCGTCGGCACGCTGGCGGGCGATGTGTACGCCATCGACGCGGCCAGCGGATGCATCCATTGGGCCTACAAGGCGACAGCGGGCATTAAGTCGGGTGTTACCGTAGGGGAGTCCCATGGCGTTCCCGCGATCTTCTTCGGAGATCGCAGCGCGGTGATGTACGCCCTGAATGCCGAATCCGGCGAATTGTTGTGGAAGACCCGGCCGGTCGAACATCTGCTCGCGTCTGTCACGGCGACCCCACAGTTCTATAAAGGCGTGGTCTATCAGGGTTTCTCTTCCCTCGAAGAATCGCTTGTTGCCGACCCGAATGCCGTATGTTGTACGTTCCGGGGCAGTGTTGTCGCGCTCGACGCGGCAAATGGACGTACGATCTGGCAAAGCTTCACGATATCGGAGGCGGCGAAGCCAGGGGCGGGGAAGGGGCAAGGACCATCAGGAGCCGCGATTTGGTCCACACCTACCATCGATGAACAGAGGGGTGCGCTCTATGCCGCGACCGGGGACAACTACTCGGACCCGGTGACGGAGACAAGCGACGCAGTGCTCGCCTTCGATCTGAAAACGGGCAAGCTGCTATGGTCGCGCCAGTTGACCCAGGGCGATGCCTATAACGGCGGCTGCTCCGCTCACGGGCGCCCGAACTGTCCCCCCGAAGACGGGCCCGACTCCGATTTCGGACAGCCTCCGATTCTGGTGCAGCTTGGCGGCGGTACGCGCGCGCTGGTTATCGCTCAAAAGTCCGGGATGGTACATGCGATCGATCCTGACGCTGAAGGCAAGATTCTGTGGCAGACGCGCGCTGGAGCGGGTGGCCTGCTGGGCGGGAGTCAATGGGGTTCGGCCGCGGACGCTCAGCGTATGTATGTCGCGATCTCCGATGTGGTCCTGCACAGCGTTGTGGACGCTGCGGCGCCAGGCGGACATCGTATCGTGCCCGATCCGAAACGCGGCGGCGGGCTTCGTGCGATCGACCTGAAGTCCGGCAGGATCGTCTGGACCGCCCCGCCGGCGGCGTGCCCGGTGACTCAGGCCATTTGCTCCCCCGCGCAGTCCGCGGCCGTTACAGCCATCCCGGGAGCGGTGTTCTCGGGCGCGCTCGATGGCCACATGCGTGCCTGTTCAACCACTGACGGCAGCGTGATCTGGGACGTCAACACCGCCCGCGAGTTCCCCACCGTCAACGGCAAACCGGCGCGGGGCGGATCCATCGATGCGTCGGGCGCGGCCATCGCAGGAGGTCTCGTATTCGTCACGTCGGGATATAACCAGTTCGGTGGAATGCCGGGTAATGTACTACTCGCATTTTCGCTGGACGGCAGGTAAACATGGCAGGGCCCGCCCGCGCGCCGATTCAGCGCCCATCACCTCGCTGACTTGTAGATTCCTTGTAGCGCCACCCGGCCTGGACGGAAATCCCGCCGATCTCGGCGTCCGTCAGATAATGCACAGGGGCGGAGGCGCTCAGTCGCTGTACGACTTGGACCAATCCTGAAACCATCGCGACTTCGGCCGGAGTTATCGAGCGGCGCATCAGCACTCCACATTCGCTGACTAACACAAAAGGCTGATTGCGGTGTTGCGACTGCCAATGGCCCGAGAATTCTCGATACGGGATCGCGCGAAAGGCGTCCGCTGTTCTGGAGGGGGAAAGGATGGCTTGGCAGGGATGAAACAGCCCCGCCGCAAGTATCGTCTGGGAAATTGGGTCGGTGGCGAGGCCATGCACTTCATCGTCACCCGGCAAGTCCCAGAGTGAGCCTTGGACAGTTTCCCTCAGCGCCGCATAATCGGCCGGCGGTGAGGCTCTTGGAGCGATGGCGAGACGCGCGCGAACCTCGGCCAACAAATTTTCAACGGCCTCAATGTCCTCGGCGCCAATCACCAAACCGTGATTGCCGAGTATGAATACATTCTTGCCCGGGGAAACGGATAAGGACTGTTCAATCGTACGGGATAAAGGCAGCCCGGACGCGGTGTACGGAATCCATTGCCACGATAAACCTTCCAACAAATTGCGGAGGTGAGCCGGTGCATCGTTTCGGACCGCCCAGGAGATAGTGTCCACACAATGAACATGTAGAACCACTCGCTGGGGCAACGTCGCGTGCATGGCTGTTTCCAAGGACGCGCCCGGATACCGCTCGGACGGGTCGACGCCCGATTGGATGCACTCTTTGACCGCGGGAAGGTCCAACGGCACGAGGATGTCGTTCGACAGCGCGTCCGCCATCCATCGGCCCGATGCCTTGATCCACAGGACGCCGTCAAGCTTCACGGAACTATTGCCGGTACTTGCTTGGGTCAGCAGCGGGTCGTTTCCGACGCGGTGCGTCAGCTTCAGCAGACGGTGAAGTTCCGCGTGGCTCGCGGTGTGCGTTCGCATGATCTCCTCACACCACTCGCAATTGCTCTTCGCCCGTGGGCGGAGGCGCGGACCGCAATGCCCGAATGTGGCCGATTTTGACCGACGCCTTGAAGATCGCACCTACCGGAATGATGCCGCCCAATTTGTGCTCCGCGACTGCCGCTAGCCCCATGGATGCCATGCATCCGCAGGATGCGCAATCCGGATTCCCGCCGAACTGGCACGGGACGATTTTCGTTTTCAGGTCCGCGGAGAGCGTTTGGGTGGTGAGAGCGAAGACGCAATCCTTCGGGCTGGAAGGCGGCGCTGCAAACTGACGAATCAAGCTTTCCGGCATATCCAGCTTGGGAAATTGCCTTCTCAGCGACATCATCTGATCGATCGCTTGCTGGCGCTCTTCGGACCCCAGCATTTCGGGCAGATCATCTCCGGCCTGAGGAGTGAACAGACTGAACCAGATCTTTCGGATCTCGGCTCGCGGCGACCAGAACTTGAGAAACTCCATCAGGTAGCCCGGCCGCTTCATCATCTGCCCGGTAATCGTGCAATGGATGGTGACATTCTGGCCGGCGATATTCTTGATGATCCGGTCATATGTTGCGGGTGAGCGCCGGATATCGTGCTCCGGCTGTAGTCCGTCTATCGAAACCACAACAGTCAAGCGGGGCATGTTCGCCCAAGCGGCGGGCAGCGGACGGAACGCGCTGGTGACTACCTGCACGTGAATTCCCCGGTTCAGCAGCTCCGGCACGATGGATTCCAATTCACGATAACGAACCAGCGGGTCGCCCCCGACGATGGACAGATGTAAGGGCCGGATACGGTCGACCAACTCAAGCACACCGTCTATCAGTTCCTGCCCCTTCCGATCGCTCAGCCCCCGCAGAGTTGCCCCGCCGCCCAAATGGGCGTCATCGTAGGCGTAACAACCCGGACAATGCAACGGACATTCGCGGGTGATCTCGATAGAGAGCGACGGTCGCTCCCCTTTTAGGATTCTTCCCCAAGCACGAACGATATCAGACGTTTTCACGGAGCGGTCCTTTGGTCAAATGGGTCTAAAGAAGCGATTACGATGTTACGAGCAACCCGTGGGCCGATTTACCCGTTCGGCGTTGACTCACATTAATGGATGCAGTGGCCGGTCAGGGGAGCTTCAGGTGTTTCGTCGATAATACGACCAATGTCCGCTTCTCCGGCATATCTTCCGGACGGTTACGGACCTCCGGAAGCCAACCTTGCCTTCAGTGTAACCCTAGCCGTCGAGCTATCCCCATCGTTCGGGGAACCGTGCGCGCGCGCCGTTCGTCAACTTGAACATAAGCAGCGGGAATGATGGAGGAGGAATAAGAAATGCGCGCTCCGGCTAGCCTCCGGCTTTTCTTGTTGCCTTTGGTTCTCGCATCGACCAGTCCCGCGGACACGCTACGCCTGCGCGACGGTTCCAGCGTAACCGGCAACTTCGTGGGAGCCACGGCCGACGACATCCGTTTTTCGGTGAACGGTGAAGTCCAACATTTCGCGCGCGCCAACGTGGCGGGGATCGATTTTAGCGCGACGCCGGCAGACAGGCCTGCGACCGGTGCGGAGCCGGACTGGGTCCTGAACGGCCCCGATTATACAAATGCGCCCTTCCTGCGCGGCGCGAACGGCTTTATTCCACTGGAACGCGAGGTCGCGACGGTGTCGCGTAGCGGAGGAATCTATGGCTTAGGGGGCGCGACCGTGTACCGTGTGCAGGGCGCGAGCTCACCCGTGCGGGTGCGACAGACGGACCGCATCGTGTTTGTCGTGAGATCGGATTCCGGCTGGGACCCGGGACAGTTTCAGCTTTTCCGTCTGGATTCGCGGATGGGTGTCCGGCAGACGCAGCCAACGATGGGTGGAGCTCCTCCGGGGCTGCCGCTAACGGTCAACAAAATTGGCGATTCGGTGTTCGAAATTGCGCCGTCGCGTCCCCTGTCACCCGGTGAGTACGCGGTGAGCCCGCTCAATTCCAACGACAGTTACTGTTTCGGCGTGGACTACTGAAGTTTGCGCAGCCATGCAATGAAATGGCGCTGGCTAGCCCTCAAAGCTCCAATTGGCCTTGAACCTGCATCTCCTGGGGGAAGAAAACCTGCCATAGAACCAGGCGGCCAATCTGCGCCGAGAAAGCAACGTAGGCATCTTTCTTCGTGATCTCCACCGAGCGCCGGAACAAGTAAATCACGTTCGCCAGCCCCTCTTCCTTTCGCACGATTAGCACGCGAGACGGCTTCAGGTCCTTTTGCTTGTCGCGCTTCAGAGCTGCGATCCCCTTAAGCTCGTTCGCTAGATTCCACTTTTTCGGCGTCGCCACGTTGTACACCACGATGGTGTAGTAATCGTTGTCCAAGGCGGGAGCGTCCGTATCTTTCACGGCCAGTTCCGCCGCACGGACTGGACGAGCGCTTTCCCACCGGACCAGAACCTTTCCCGGGTCGGGCTTGGCATGGGCCCGCGCGATCGCTTCCCTCGCTTTGGCGGGGCCGAGCAGTCCGATTCCAGCAAGTCCGACGCCTTTGCCGACATCGGCTTCCATGTCTCCGCTGGCCCTGCGTTCATCGGGACTCAGATCGCGCACGATCCGTAACTGGACCGCCTTGGCCCACGGCGAATCGGCGAGCACCTGCTTGGCGTCCTCTTCGTTCCACTGCGCAACCGGCTTATTCTTCCACGACGCTTGGTCTGCCGGCGCAATCAGGCATGTCGCAACGGCGCTGGCGGCAAGGAGATGCGGCCACGACTTCAGAACCCTGCGGATAGGCATAATTCAGACCCTCAAACCATTATCCGCATCCGCATCGAGGTCGCGGCGATGACGTTCGCTGAATTACCCCTTGACATTGCCGCCGCTTCCGTTACAATCAGTAACGTCACGATAGGTAACGTGATCGATTATGGCGCGGCAAAAAAGTCTAGGCGAGCTGGAACAAAGAGTGATGGAGTTTCTCTGGAAACACGGTCCGGCGACTGGCGAGCAAGTGCGGGCCGCCGTGGGCCGGACCACAACGGGCGAAACGCGGCCTTTGACCGATTCGACCATTCGGACCGTGCTGCGGCGCCTGGAAGCCAAACAGTACGTGCGGCACGAACTGGACGGGAATCAGTTCGTCTATTCGAGCGCCCGCGAACCCCGCAAAGTGGCGGCCGAAGCTGTGCGCAACGTGCTCAAGAACTTTTGCCGCGGATCGTTAGAAGAGCTGTTGACCGGGCTGGTCGATCATCGCGTTGTGGATAGCGCCGAATTGCGCCGCTTAGCCGAAAAAATCGAAATCGAGGAACGAAAGGGGAAGAAAAAATGAGCTGGGAATTGCAGGTCATGGCGGTGCTCTCCGCGGCGCTGGTGCGCCCCTTCGCCCTGGCCGCAGCCGCGTGGCTGATCCTTCGCGTGTTTCGGGTCCGTCATCCGGCCTCGGCGTACTCGGTTTGGACGGCGGTGCTTGTCGGCATGCTGCTCCTGCCGGTCCTCAGCGTGATTTCGCCGCAGTGGAGGCTTCCGGTGCTTCCCCGGAAGACCGCTTCCGCCGTTGTGTCACGAGCGGAATTCACGCCTTCCGTGCCGCTCGATTCCGAATCGCTCCGTTTCGAACGGGCCGCTGACGCCGGCGGCTCCGTAAAGCCTCTCCCAGTGCAGGCTGCCCTTCCCGGCGTCCCGCGAAAGCATATGATCTTCGATCTGCCGCTAGTTCTATGGCTCTACTTCGCGGGGTTGTTCGCGATGGTCGCGTACCGCGTCTCAGGATGGGTGCTTCTTCGGCGGCTGGTTTCACGATCCACGGCGTTACGGGAACCGTGGCTGCGCGAATCTAGCGATGTCCTCACTCCAGTCGCAATTGGAGTGCTGCGGCCTTCGGTGCTCCTTCCCACGGCGTGGCGAGAATGGAGCC
>JASHRP010000151.1 GCA_030037375.1 Bryobacteraceae bacterium
TAGCTCCGGGTCGCCCTGAGTCCCGCCATATTTGGTCCAGCCTTCTCCGAGAGCGCGCTGCCCGGCTTCGACCACATGCGCGGGTGTCGGAAAATCGGGCTCGCCGATTTCCAGGTGAATCACGCTCTTGCCCTGTTTTTCGAGGGCGCGCGCTCTTACCAGGACTTCGAATGCGGATTCGATTCCGATCCGCGACATTCTTTCCGCAAGCTGCATGCTACTTAAATTAACGCTGACGGACGGCGGGTCCAGCTCGATCCCTTCTCTTTCGAGATCGCCTCCACGTCCTTCACGTACGCGCCAGCCTGGGTCAGGATGTGGTGCAGATCGTTGCCCACGCTGATGAACGGGAATCCCTTTTCGAGAAACTCGCCTACGCGGGAAGTCCCGAACAAGAACAGGCCGAGAATCACGTTATTCTTCTTGGCTGCCGCGCGAAGTTTGTCCGTTGCGGCCTGCAACTCCGGAGAGGTGTACATTTCCGGGAACTTATACTTCTCGTAAAGGCCCATCGACATGCACAGATCGTTCTGGCCGAGGAAAAGAATATCGACGCCCGGCACTGCGGCGATCTCATCGATATTCTTGATGCAATCCGCGGTTTCCACTTGCAACGCGACGATCACGTTGTCGTTCGCCGCGCCAGCATAACCCAGCAACCCAGCCTTGTTCATGCTGCGCTGCGGGAAATAGACCGAGCGTGTTCCCGCGGTTGGATACCGCGCGCAGCTCACCGCCTGGCGAGCCTCCTCCGCTGTGTTGATGTAAGGAACCAGCACGCCGTCCGCGCCCATGTCGAGCGTCTGCTGAATCCCGGAACGATCGTGATATCCGGCTACGCGTACCAACGATTTTGCGCCGCCGCTGGCGATTCCCGTCAGCATCGCTGAAAGAGTCTCGAAACCCATTGGTCCGTGCTGTGTATCCACCAGCAGCCAGTCATAGCCGCTGTGCGCCAACTGCTCGGCTACCGTCGGACTGTGCGAATTCAGGAACAAACCAAGCTTGGGTCTGCCCTCGCGCAGTTGCTTCTTAAACTCCGCTCCCGTGAGCCCTTCACTACTCATTTGCTCGTAGTCTCCCCAATCCGGACAAAATTCCCGCTAGCGTCACTTGGCGTGGCGGGCTCTGATGATTGGTATGTCCGGCCTCATGAAAGTATACAACGGCCTCGGAAGATCAGCAGCGCGCTCTGCTGGGCGTTAGGATTTCATTTTCTGGGCTTGGCTCCCGCCGTTCCAAACGGTGCGAAAATCAAAGAGTGATGTCGCGGGAAGCAAGGTCGCGCGGAGCGAGATTTTCCGTGTTGGCAATGGGCATCGTTGCCTTCGCTGCGTCCGCGTGGGGCGCGAACTGGGTTGAGTACGACGCTGGCCCATTTAAGGTAATCGGCGATGCGGGCGACCGCGCCGCGCGCGTGAGACTCGGCGAGCTTGAGCAGCTCCGTCACACCCTCGGCGCTTATCTCGGCAAAGACGAGCTCACTACGGTGTGGCCCATCGCCATCGTGCTGTTCGCCAATCAGCGCGATTATGCTCCGCATGCTCTTCCGCAACCATTGGTGGAGGGTCCCGGCTCCGATGTCGGAGCCTGGTCCGCGGACACGCCGTTTCCTCACGATCTTTTGCGCGAGATCGCGCGCCGTTTGATTGACGATAATTCCGAACGAATGCCACCGTGGATTGAGCAGGCATTGTGCGATCTGATGGCAACCATTCGCGTCGAGAAGAACAATAGAATCTCCCTGGGAACGCCTCCTCCGGCGGGTGAGCTTTCGCCCGACCGCATGCGCGGTTTCGCCAAGCTGCACATGCTGGCTGCGTCTCCCGACTACAACACCAAGGTGCGCGTCTACGTAAACAACTTGCAGCAAGCCGGAGACGAGGCTTCGGCTTCGAGCAATGCATTCGGCATCGATCTCGCGGAGCTGGATAAACGCGCTGCGGCTTATCTTGCGGCCGGGAATTTCGGCCCCGTTCCTTTGGCGGGCACGCCCGTGATTCTGGATCGCGATTTCGACGAGATGAAGCTGACGCAGGACGCCGCCAACAAATGGTTCGCGGCTTTGGAGGCCAAAGGCGAGGATTTCCCGGAGGACACTCCGCGCTGGCTGATGAAGAAGGGAACCAGGGAAACCCTGGAGGACGCCGCGAATGCAAACACGAAGTGGGCGGAGCCTCATGCGGCGCTGGCGAAGTTTCACGCGGATCCGGAATCGCGAGTGAAGGAGCTTAAAATCGCGACTTCGCTGGAGCCGCGCAATTCGGATTTTTGGCAGGAGCTTGCGTGGGCTCAGGAGGACGCCAGCCAGTACTCCGACGCCGATAAATCGTGGAAGATGGCGGAGCGCAACGCGGCTACCGACCAAGATCGGATCTCGTATCATAAATCGCGTCTCGGGCTGGAGCAGCGCGAGGTGCAGGTTGCGATCGAGGAGCGGCAGCATAAAGCTACCGTCGAATCCGACGACCTCGAGCGTGTGAGGAAGGAAGCCGAGGCGCGCATCCACGCCGCCGAGGCCGCCGCCAATAAGTCCGTCGGCCCCGTCGCTCCAGCGACTAAAGTCTACACTTGGTGGAATGGCGATGAAGGACAGAAACTCGAAGGCTCGCTGCTTAACGTGGAATGCCTGCCGGGCGACGCCATGAAGCTGACCGTCCAGCCGGCATCCGGCCCCGCGGTCAAGCTGATGATCCGCGACATGCAGGATGTCGCGGTAACCGCCGACAAGTCGGAGAACCGGTTCGCCTGTGGCGCGCAGAAGCCGGCTCGCCAAGTCACGGTGTACCACGACGGCAAGGCCGATTCGGCGCAGGGCACGGCCGGAGAAGTGCACAGCGTAAAGCTGCCGTAAGCCAATCCGGGTGAGAACGCGCCTGAAGCGGTTGCTGTTCCGCCTGCTGGGGAAAGATCCGGAAGCCATCATCGTCTGCTTTCGCTCTGGCGAGGATGCCCTGGCCGATGCGATGTGTGCGGAAATTCGCAGGCTGGAATCCAACCGGCGAATATTCGAGATCCGGCTCGAAGATCTGGAGCCCAAAGCGCGGCGCGGCCTTCGTCGAAAGTTTCGAGGTTTCCGAATCGGCCTTGCGCCGGTGCTATTCACGGCCGATCCGCGCTACAAGCCCCTGCGCCGCGTTGCGTTTTTCATCGCGCCGTTCAAGATTCTTGCCTACAACTCTCGCCTTGAGCGGCATCACCTCAGCCTGCGGCAGCCGATCGCGTCCTGGCTGTTCTGGCGCGGCGTTCCACTCGACCGCATCTTTCTCCGCCCGCGATGGCTCCTTCCGTGGAAGAGAGACCGCACGATGCGTCCGTCCGGACACCGGACTATTGAAGGCCGCGCTCGGCGTGAAGGACGTGCGCGAGTCGCGGTGCTAACCCCGTACTTTCCCTATCCGCTATCCCACGGCGGCGCGGTGCGGATTTATCACTTGCTCCGCGAGATCGCGCATGAGTTCGACATCATCCTGTACTCGTTCACGGAGGGCGAGATTCCCGATGCGGACTTGCATCCGGTGCTCACGCTGGTGGTGCAAGTCTGCCTGGTGCAGAAGCCGCGATACCGCGAGCCGCGCTGGTCAACGATCTTGCCGCCGGAAGTATGCGAATACGAGTCGCCCGCGATGCGCGCGCTGTGGAACGCTCGCGAAGCGGACGTATCGCAAGTCGAGTACACCCAACTCGCTCCCTACGGCGGAGACATTCTGGTCGAGCATGACGTCACCTGGGATCTCCACGCGCAGGTTCTGAAGCGCAAGCAGACCCTGTCCGCGTGGTGGGATTGGAAGAGGTGGAAGCGTTATGAAGATCGGGCGGTGGGGCAATTTTCTACGGTCCTCACGATGTCGGAGAAGGATCGCAAGCTGCTCGCGATTCCGCACGCACACGTGATCGAAAACGGAGTGGATCTTGACCGGTTCGAACCGTCCGCTGAAATGCCGGGCCGCAGGTTGTTGTTCATCGGGTCGTTCCGCCACTTTCCCAATGTGCAAGCGTTCCGATTTCTCGCCGAAGAGATCTTCCCACTTACCGACGCTGCCGAGTTGACGGTGGTCGCAGGACCAGACCCCTGGCCGCATTGGAGTAATCTCACGGGCCTGATTCACCCGCCGGAGAATCCGCGCATCAAAATTTTCGAATATGTCGCCGACGTGGTCCCGCTCTACCGCGAAACTAATTTGGTCCTGGTCACCACTCTCGAATCGGCCGGCACAAACGTCAAAGTCCTGGAGGCTCTGGCGATGGAACGCGCCGTCGTGTCTACCACAACCGGCTGCGCGGGGCTCGGATTGGAGCACGGAAAAACCGCTTGGATCGGGGATTCGGCACAGGCAATCGCGGCAGGCATTACTGAACTCCTGCGTGACGCGGAGTTGCGGACGGCAATCGCAAAAGCCGGGCGGGAACATGCCCGGAAGCATTTCGACTGGAGGGCCATCGGGCGCAAGCAAAGGGAACTGCTGCGTGAGAAGACTGGCGATCCGCTGGTACTTCGACCAGCGACGGCTCAGGACTTGGAGGCCATCGCCACCATACAAGCGGTGTCAAAAGGCGCAGCGCAGTGGCCGCCGGAGAGCTATCTGGCGATGCAGTGCACAGTCGCGTGTGCCGGGGACCGGGCTTGCGGATTTTTGGTGACTCGCAAAACCGCGTTGAGGGAACGGGAGATCCTGAACCTTGCCGTCGATCCCGCGGCACGTCGCCGCGGAGTGGCGAGGCGATTGCTTGAAAACGAACTCAACCGTGATGAAGCTACCTGGTTTCTGGAAGTTCGGGAGTCCAACGCGGCGGCCATCGCCCTCTACCGCAGCCTGGGCTTTCGTCCCGTCGGCGTTCGAAAGGAATACTACAACGACACCCGTGAATCGGGTATTGTCATGAAGTTGCTTTCATGATATCGTCATGGTGCCCAATGAGTGAGAAACCCGGCCGGAGGAACGGCGTTTTACGCCGGTGACGGTCGAATTCGAACACGAAAGGTGGTCCTGATGGAGAAAAACCAAGACGAACTCAAAGCGCATCTGATGGCCACGAACGAAGAGTTTCGTTCGTTGGCGGATAAGCATGCGGCGTACCATCGCCAACTGGAAGCGATCGAGGCCAAGCCTCACATGTCGCTTGAGGACGAAGCTGAGGAACAGCGCCTGAAGAAGCAGAAGTTGAGGCTCAAGGACCAGATGAACGAAATCCTCGCGAGGTATCGCACTCAGCAGGTGGCGTAACACTCCAATCCGCAATCGGATGCGCGATTTTGAAATCGCTTCAGGCCGGAGAGTCCGCGCGGCTCTCCGGCCTGAAGTGTTTATGCCCGGCATAACCCAGCGCGATATAATTGGTCATCCCCCCGAGAAGTTTTTCTAGAGAAGAGGCAACTTCCCAACATGGACGAAAAAGAACGCAGCCGGGCGCTAGGTGCGACGCTCAGCCAGATCGAGAAGCAGTTCGGCAAAGGATCCGTGATCCGGTTGGGCTCCCAGCCGGCGGCGATGGTGCCCGCGATTTCCACCGGATCGATTTCGGTCGACTACGCTTTGGGCATCGGAGGCTTCCCGCGCGGACGCATCTCCGAGATTTTCGGCCCCGAATCTTCGGGTAAGACCACGGTCGCATTGCAAGTAGTCGCCGAAGCCCAGAAGGTCGGCGGAATGGGCGCGTACATCGACGTGGAACACGCGCTCGACCCCGTCTACGCCCGCAAGCTCGGCGTGGATGTCGACAATCTCCTGGTCTCGCAGCCCGATTACGGGGAACAGGCTCTTGAGATCACAAACGCCCTGATAACCTCCGGTTCCATTGACGTACTGGTGGTGGACTCCGTCGCCGCGCTGGTGCCGAAAGCCGAACTCGACGGCGAAATGGGCGACAGCTTCATGGGCGTACACGCGCGGCTGATGTCGCAGGCCATGCGGAAACTCACCGGCATTGTTTCGAAGTCCAATACCTGCCTGATTTTCATCAACCAGATTCGCGAAAAGATTGGCGTGATGTTCGGCAATCCGGAGACCACCACCGGCGGCCGGGCGCTGAAGTTCTACGCCAGCGTGCGCGCGGACATCCGCCGCATCGCGGCCATTAAGGACGGCGAGACGGTGACCGGCAATCGCACCAAGATCAAGGTGGTGAAGAATAAGCTCGCGCCGCCGTTCCGCGAAGCGGAGTTCGACATCATTTATGGCGAGGGGATCTCCAAAGACGGCGATCTGGTGGACCTGGGCGTGGCGCAAAACCTGATCGAGAAAAGCGGCGCTTGGTACAGCTATAAAGGCGAGCGAATCGGCCAGGGCCGCGAGAACGCCAAGCAGTTCCTCAAGGACAACGCCGACGTGCGCAAGAAGATCGACTCGGATCTGCGCAAGCTCCTAGGACTGATCCGCGTTGAAGCTCCCGCTGCCGTTCCGCCTCCTCCGCCCGCCGCGCAACCCGCGGCCGCCAGGGCGAGGGGGTAGCGGCCCCTGTGGCTCCGCCATGGAGTCCGTTCCGTTAGAATGCCAATAGAGGACACAGTGCAGTACGGCTTCACGCTTCACGAGGATGCTTGGCTTCGGGACGGCCCGGCCTATAAGAGCGGTCAAATTATCGCCTACCGGGTCGCCGGCATGCCCAATGGGATGACGGCGCGACTCGCTAATCTCGGCGCACCAAATCGAAACGATTGGCGCATTATGTGGATCAGGCCGGACAAGACGCAGACTGATTGGACCGGTCACTACGAAACCGTTGAAGCTGCGCTGGCCGCGTTGCAGCAGGACTGCCAGCGCAAGGCGTGAAACCACAACCTGCGAAGTCAACCGCACCGCGAGGGACGGTAAGGACGCGCACTAAGTTCCAAAGCGCCCTGGCGTAATGTTCAAGGCGTACGTCTTAGTTCGCAACCTCCAGTCAAACGCCGACATCCTGGACTTTGGCCAGTTCACAATCAGCCGTGTTGGTAGCCGTTCCGAGGAGCTTCAACGAGTCCTATCGTCGTCAGAAGTCTACCCGGACCATTGGGTGTTAGAAAAGGCTGTATTCGTCTCTTCCGCCCGGACCGCCCGAATTTGCCGTTGGCGGGATTCCGAAAGACATCGAAGACAGCTTGCTTCTCCTGCGGCTTTACAGGATCGGAGACATATCGTTCATCAAACGAGCAATCACATCGCCGAGCGGTCAGGCCCAAGGGCAACTCCCGTATCGAGCGATGAACCACCTAAATAGCTTCTCCCTTCCGCATTTGCAGTACGAGATCGAGCCGCGGGGATGCGAACAATGGAACGAGTTTGCGGGACGTGTTCGAAGCAGTCAATCGTGGCGCCCTGAGTGGTTTTCAGCGGCAAGGCGCTTCTTTTTGTCCCGCGGAGCGAAGCAATTCAAGGTAATAATATAGTTGACTGACAGCGCTTTGAGATGTAGAGTGGTTGTTGGCGTGACAGGCCGATCTGGGGATTTACGGCGTTAATCATCGGAGATGGATTGACCGATGGATGGGGTTAGAAGGCGTTGCATAGGGTAGATTGATCCCCTATGCTGGGGTGCGGCGGAGGTGGGAGTTGCACCCACAAATCCTTCTGAGGGGAATTACGGTTTTGCAGACCGCCGGGCTAGCTGGTTGCCCATCTCCGCCGATGTTGGTTTCCTCTCCCACGTTAGTCTAGATACTCAGTTTCGTGCCCTTTTATTTTGCTTCGTAGTTTAGATCCAAGCTTCACGAAACTGCCACCGTTCTTGCCAACGAATCGATCAACGCAATCCTTTTTAGAGAATCCCCATTGCTGATATCCCCATTGGCGGATTTGGCGCGTGACTGCGGCCAACCCTTTTGCCCCGTTCACGCCCAACGCTTCGGCAACGACCTTTGTGCCGCTCCCATAGCCTGAATCAAGTACTATGAGTTTCTTGAGCATCGTTTTGGCATTGGAGCCAAGCACTATCACACGATGGCGGCTATTCCCGTTTAGTCCCTCATCGTCGTCATTCGCCTCGTCGTCTTCGGCGTCCTTTGCTCCCTCTGCTTGCTCCGTTTTATTCGTAATATTGAAGCGGTCAAGGACCTCCTGCGCTTCGTCGGCGGAATCGGTCTCAAATTCGACGCCACGCACCGTGAATCTTATCGCCATGCCTGTAATCTACCATTCTGGAATCTTACACGCAACCTCATAGTAATCTATCAATAGATTACTAGATTACTAGAATACATCTATTGTTTGAAACGGCCCCAGCTTGCACCGTAGTCGAATCTCGCGGGATCATGGTGGTGATGCGAACCAACGAGATGATCGAAGGGCCAGAAGCCTGGAAACGCTTTCAGGACGGTATGAAGAAGGTTCTCTCGGTTCCAAGTTCTGAGATCAAAAAGCGGATCGAAGAACACCGCAAGGAAGTGGATGCAAACCCCAACCGGCGCGGCCCAAAACGGAAACGGGAGGTTAAACGTTCAAGTTGAAATTTTGGTGAAGATCACAGAGATGCCGTTGACGAATCCTATTGTTAGGACGGAGTCCACATCTTTGGCTCTTTGCATGTCGGGAGGGGCAGCCCTGCCCTCGGTATAATCGAATCCAGTCGCATCCCTCAGACTCAGCACAATTGCTCCGAGTACTCGATTAGAATGGGAGCAAGAGATGCTGATGGAGTCCGAGCTTAGTTCCGCGATGATCCCCTCGACCACAGAGGAATTTCCGCCGGAACGAAAACTGGCTGTTACGGGAGTAGATTCGCCCTTCCACTTGCCAAGAATGAGCAGCGCCGATTCCGACGAAGTGTACATGTACAAGCTTCTCTCGTGGTTTTCTGGAATAGGCGTGGCCGCCGACATCGCGCGCCTACTGGGTTGGAGTATACCAGAAGAGATTACGAAGGCGGTTAAGCCTTCCGCTTCCCACGGCCCTGCCGCTTAAGCGTTGGGTCTTGGAAGCACGGCGTCACCAGTTCCGATGAGTTCGGAGTAGGTGAGCCGCTTCCCCACAATCTGCTTCATGCCAACCATGAAGCGTTCTGCATCGCTGATGGGTTCGCCATCGGCATCCTTCCGCATGTTGTAGCGGAACGCCTGTTCATCAACGTAACGAAACAGGTGATAAGGTTCGACGCTCACCGTGCCGTGGATGCCGCGCTTCAGCAAAGACCAAAAGTTCTCGCAATTGTTCGTGTGTACTTGTCCATCGACGTAC
>JASHRP010000152.1 GCA_030037375.1 Bryobacteraceae bacterium
ACTCCGGCGCTGAAAGTTCCGGCGCCGAAGAAAGGCGACGTACTCGGCCGCCTTTCGATCCCGCGCCTTGACGTTTCGACCATGGTTCGCGAAGGCGACGACGAGGGCGTCCTGGGTCTCGCGGCCGGGCACGTTCCCGGCACCGCGCTGCCGGGCCAGAACGGAAACATAGCCGTGGCGGGACATCGCGACACGATTTTTCGAGCGCTCAAGGATATTCGGAAGGACGATATCATTCGCTTTGAGACCGTGGCCGGCAGCCACGACTACGCGGTGGACGCCACAAACATCGTTATGCCGAACGACGTGGATGTCCTGCGGTCCCGCAAAGCGCCCCAGCTCACGCTGGTCACGTGCTACCCGTTCTACTACGTCGGGGCCGCGCCGAAACGCTTCATCGTCAGCGCTCATGAAGTGACGGATGGCGCAAAGCCCGAAATCCGCGAAGTTCGCGAGGAGCGTGTGATTCCTCCTAAAAACGCCATTCCCGCGAAATTTCCCGGGCGCGAGCCGAGCCATGCGGCCATCGAACCAGCATCTCTCGAATCGATCCAACGCTCGCAATCGGCTGACGAATCTTTCGACGAGGCGCGTGGAGTGCGCTTCGATATCGTGAGCGGCCACTCCGCCGAAATCGCTCCCGGCATCTCGCTCGGCATCAGCGCCGTGCGCAACGGGCGCGCGGACGGTTGGATGTGGGTCATGCCGGACCGCCGTAGCGTCTTATTCAAAAATCAAGGCATCGGACGGCCGCTGGTTTTCTACCAGGACGGGGAACGGCGCGAGGTTACCCTGACTCGTGCGGCGAGCGACGCCGTGAGTGGATCGGTCCTCCTCGGCTCGGACTGAGAGAGGAATCGGATTGAGAAGGATAGGATTTTATGCAATCGCAAGAACAATTCAACTCCGGCACGGAGCATCTCGATGCGCTCATTGCCAGACTGGAAGGCCGAGCTGACAGCGAGCTTGTGGTCGAGCACCTTCAGACCGCGGCCGCTTACCTTCGGGGCGCCATGCCGGACGAATGCGAGCACAACTTGAAGCTCGCCAACAACGATTCGGATACGCTGGCCGACAATGAGCTCAAAGGCGAGCTCCAGCATACGGTCGCCGAGGTGATGGAGTTGCTGCACCCTCCGTCTTCGCACCGCCGGAGTCACCGGCCGAAGACGGCGGAGGCTCCGGCCGCAGGCGCCAAGGCTTCGCCGAAGCGGCTCGACGCCTTTTTCCACGGCGGCGACGTCAAATTCGGAGTCTTCTATCCGGCCAAGCACGTGGTCGCTGTATTTCCTTCCCTCAAGGCCGCGGAAGCCGCCGCAAAAGCGCTTTCGCTCGCCGGTTTCGAACTATGGGAAGTGATCGCGGTCCCTGGAATCGAAGTTCGGCGTTTCCTCGAAGAGATTCGCGAGCACCATACGCTATGGTCCGCTCTGATGACGGAGTTCTCGCGGATCATCGATACTGAAGCCAATCTGGTGGACGACTACGCGCGCTGGGCGAGACTCGGCGCGGGCTTCCTGATCGCTCGCAGTGCAACCGTGGAAGAAGCTGAGGGGATTTTCGAGCGCGTAAAGCCTCTCGACCCGCTAGCCGTCCACTGGTTCATGCCCGGCTACATCCGTCACATGATGTAGGTCGGGCGCCCCATTTACACGCTCAGAACGGGGCAAGGCGAAGCTTGGATGATTCCGTAGGCGTGTGTCCGCAAACGGCCCAGCGTCGATTGCAGCGTTCCCCTCCCCGCGACGACCAAGTCCGCGGCTTCCTGCCGGGCCTCTTCCGCGACGGTTTCCGTGATCGGGCCGACCGCTACGCGCAGAGGCACGTCGATGCCGGCGCAGGCCTTCTGTTCTTCGATCTTCCGTCGAGCCTCTTCGCGTACCTGCTCCTGCAGTTCGCGCTCCGAAGGCAATGTCAGCCAATCGCTGACGGGCGGTACGACGTGAAGCAGTTTCAACTCCGATCCCATTTGGCGGCTGAACTTCGCCGCCCATTGAATCAGTTCGCAGGTTCGCGGACCCCCGTCGACCGCGCACAGAACCGTGCCAGGCAGATCGCGGGCGTGCTGTTCTTCCGCATGAGTCGCGGTCCACACCGGGCACTTCGCGTCGTGCAGCACCTTTCCCGTCACGGATCCGATCAGCAAGCTGCGAAAGACACCGAACCCGTGAGTCGGCATCATGATCAGATCTACTGAGCCGGTATGGGCGAACTCCACGATTCTCGCCGCCGGATCGCCCCGCTCCGTGAGCCGCTGGACACATAACCCGGCGAGCTCCGCGGTCAGCGCGCGATCGAGCCGCGATTTAAGCTCGGCCTCCATTTGCGGCTCATCGATCGTTACCATCGCGGGAGCGCCCATCGGCATAGCATTCCAGATGGGCGGCATGACCGCCATTAGTGTCACCTTGGCGTCGAACTTCTGCGCCGTGGTGCGAACGAAACGAGACGCCAGTTGACCGGCCTTCGAAAAATCATACGGGAAGAGAATGTGTTTGATGGTTGCCATTGGAAGCCTTCTGCCTTGGATGTGGCAATTCGCGATCCACTGGCATCCACAGCGATCACAGTAACTTACGATGGCAGGCAAGAACGGGTTGCGCCAAATCGCGCAACTTCACAGGGAAAGCGTGCCGTGTACGGAGCCGTCCTCCAGGCTCTGTAGCTGGAAGCCCAGGCCGCGGCACACTTCGATCATCGCCCGGTTCTCTCCCAAAACTTCGACGATCACGCGATCCAATTTTTCATCGCGCGCGATCTCGATAATCCGGCGGGACAATTCCGTTCCCAGTCCCTGGCCTTGATACTCGTCGGTGATCAACACCGCAAGCTCACCCTCGTTCCGCAGGTGCGCCTTGCTCAAGCGCCCGACCGCCAGGATTTCCGGTTCGTGAGTGGCGAGGTTCTGGCGAACGGCTACCAGCGCAATTTCGCGGCTGTAGTCGCCGAAGCACACGCGCACTAGACGATCGTGCGCGACGCGCCGATCCAGAGTAAGGAGATGAAAATATCGCTGATAGATGCTGCGCTCGGAGAGCGTCTCGTGAAAGCGGACCATTAAAGGCTCGTCTTCGGGCCGAATCGGGCGAATCACCAGCTCTTCACCGTCCGCGAATCGCCACCCCTGGACGTATTGCGTCGGATACGGGCGAATGGCGGGAGCGGGTCCGGCAATGTCTCCGGCGTGCAAAACCACGCGCGCATCCAATGCGAGCAGTCCCTCCGCCGACGCAAGCAGCGGATTGATATCGATCTCCTCGATCCAACGCTGTTCCACCAGCAGATCGCTGAATCGCACCAGCAGCCGTTCCAGCTCCGCGAGATCCACCGGCTTTCGCCCGCGGACGCCCCCCAGCGCCGTGAAAATCTTCGTCCGCTCCATCAGCCGCCGCGCGAGCGTGGTGTTGAGCGGAGGCAGGCCGATCGCGCGATCTTTGTAAACTTCCACCAATTGTCCGCCGCTGCCGAACAGGATGACGGGTCCGAACTGCGAATCGACGCTCGATCCAAGAATCAGCTCGTAGCCCTCAAGGCGCGCCATTGCCTGAACGGTCACGCCCATGAAATGCTGGTGGCCCTTCGCGCGTGTGACGGATTCTTCGATACCGCGATACGCCGACCGTACGTCCGCTTCATCCTTCAGATTGAGTTGGACGCCGCCGACATCGGTCTTATGAGTGATCGTCTCGGAGTGCAGCTTCAGGACCACCGGGTATCCGATTTTCGCCGCGGCTTGCACGGCTTGATCCGCGCTGGCCGCGATTTCCGTCGGCACGACGGGAATGCCGTAGCGAGCCAGCAGGCGCTTCGACTCGAACTCCGTCAGCAAAGCCCGTCCCGCCGCGCGCGCCTTCTGGATCAATGCCGCCGCCTCGGCCCGGCCGGGCGTGTCCTCCTTTAGAGCCTCGGGCGTTTCGTATAGCGCGCGAAGATTCGCGCTATAGCTCCACATCAAATCGAACACGCGCGCGGCAGCGTCCGGATAGGCGTACACGGGAATGCCCGCCGACCGCAGCAGTTCCTGGCCGCGCGCGACATCGGCTCCGCCCATCCAACTCGCGATGATCGGTTTTCCGTCCAGTTTCGAATGCCGCGCCAGTTGCTCGGCAACTTCTGTTGGATCTGTCAATCCTGTCGGCGCGAGAATCACCAGGAGGCCATCGGTCGATGGATCGTTGGCGGCGATCTCGACCGTCTTCTCGTAGCGCTCCGCGCCGGCGTCGCCGATGATATCGATCGGATTCTGATGACTCCAATGCCTCGGCAGGATGCGATCGAGGCATTCGATCGATCCCGCGGTAAGCTCCGCGAGCTTTCCCCCTTCCGCCAGAAGCGCGTCGGCGGCGAGAACCGCCGGCCCGCCCGCGTTAGTGACCACGGTCAGGCGCGGGCCGTTCGGGCGAGGCTGTTTGTCCAGAGCTTCAGAAAGATAGAAAAGCTCCGCGATCGTGTCCACCCGTACAACTCCGCACCGCCGGAAAGCGGCATCCAGCACCTCGTCCTGTCCGGTCAGCGCGCCGGTGTGCGACGCCGCTGCCTTCGCCGCGGCTTCCGTCCGGCCGGGCTTGATCACGATGATCGGTTTCGAAAGCGCAACCTCGCGGGCGGCCGAGAGGAACGCCCCGGCATCGCCAACTGATTCCATGTAGATCACGATGCTGCGCGTATCGGGATCGTCCCCCAGGTACTGGATCAAATCTCCCCAACCGACGTCGAGCATCGATCCAACCGAAACAAACGCGCTGAATCCCACCAATTCGCGATGGCTCCAGTCCAGGATCGCGGTGCACAAAGCTCCGCTCTGGCTGATGAAGCCCAGCTTGCCCGGCCGCGCCATCGAATTAGCGAAGGTCGCGTTCAGGCCGTGATACGGGCTCATCACGCCCAGGCAATTCGGGCCGACGATGCGCAGATCGCCTTTGCGAGCTTCCCGCAGGATTTCCTGTTCCAGCGCGGCGCCCCGTTCGCCGATCTCCTTGAACCCAGCCGAGATGATGATCGCGCCTTCCACGCCCACGGCGACGCATTCTGCGATAATTGCCGGTACCGTCCGCGCGGGAGTCGCGATAACCGCGAGATCCACTTTCGTGGGAATATCGCCGAGCCGCGAATAGCACGGCAGCCCCATTACGGTCGACCGTTTCGGGTTTATGGGGTAGACGGCGCCGGGAAACTGCGTCTGCCGCAGATTCGCCATGATGGAGCGCCCGACGCTCGATGGATCCTCCGTCGCGCCGATCACGGCGACGTTGCGCGGGCGAAAGAAAACTTCAAGAGGAGCGCGACGTTCGCTTGCGCCGGCCTGCATCCTTTTAGCCTACGACGGAGCACTAACGCACGGACATGACCCGAGCACCGCGTGGTAATACTCCAAATAGCGGCTGACGCTTCTTTCCGCGGAAAAGCCCTCCGCCGCGCGAGCTTTAGCCGCTCGGCCCATGGCCGCAGCCAGCGCGGGATCGGCGGCGAGTTTCCTCGCATCCTTGGCCATGGTTCGCACGTCGCCGAGCTTGGCGAGAAATCCGGTTTCTCCATCCACCACGATCTCCGGCACGCCGCCTACCCCGGTCGCTATGACCGGTTTGCCGAAGCTCATGGTTTCCAGCACGCCCATCCCGAAGCTCTCCTTTTCGGAGGTGTACAGGCCCGCGTCGGACGCGCTGACGTAGTTCTCGATATCCACCACGTCGCGCCGAATCACCAGCTTATCGGCGATGCCGAGTTCCTTGACCGCCGGCCGGAATTCGTCGAACGACCCTCCAGCCAGGATCAGTAGCTTCACTCGTGGCACGTCTTTCAAGTGCGCGAGTACCTTCAGAGTATCCATGAACCGTTTCACCGGGCGCAGATTGGACATATGGATGAGCAGAAAATCGTCCTGTCTCACCTTCAACGACCGCCGGACCTCGGCGCGGCCCAAACTAGGCGCGGCCGGACGGTAAAAATTGTGCACCACCTGGATCGGCTTGCGTGTCCGCAGCACCTGAACTGTCTCCTTCCGCAGACTTTCCGACACCGCAGTCACGCCGCAGGAGTTCTCGATCGAATACTTGATGATCGGACCAAGGCTGGGATCGCGAGCCAGCAGCGTGATATCGGTGCCGTGAAGCGTAGTGATCACGTGCGGCGCCCGCCGGTTCTGATTGCGGGAAATGTCGATCGCCAGCAGCGCAGCCGTCGCGTGAGGAACGGCGTAATGCACGTGCAGCAGGTCGAGCTTGTGCTTCTGCGCCACCGCCACCATCTTGACCGCCAGCGGCAAGGTGTAATCGGGGTACTTGAATAATTGATATTCGTTAATCTTGACCTGGTGAAAAAAGACGTTCGGCTGGCACAAGTCGAGACGAAACGGCGGCTCATAACTGATGAAATGGATCCGGTGCCCCAACCGCGCCAGTTCGCTGCCAAGCTGCGACGCGACGATGCCGCTGCCGCCCACCGATGGATAGCAGGTAATTCCGATCGCGAGCTTTTTCATCAATAGTTCCGGGAGGACAGAGTCAGGTCCGAAAGAGATCCCAGGCGAATCGGGTCATTCGCCCACAGGCCCACGGCCGCCGTCACGCCGATGGTCGCCCCGAGCGCGTGAGCGCGCGTCCGTACCAGCTTCATATAGGATTTGGTCTTCATTTGCGACTTATGGCAAGCAATGGCCGCTTCCCACCTGGATTCGATGCCGCTCACGTCGATCACGATGTCGGGAATTGGCGAAAAAGTCTGCGTAATCGAATAGAAATAAAGGTGGCC
>JASHRP010000153.1 GCA_030037375.1 Bryobacteraceae bacterium
TCGCCTGCCGTATGCCGGACACGACCAATTGTCCGAGCGTCGACGGGCCCGATCTGGATTTTTCTTCTTCGCCGATTTTGGTGAATCTGGCGAACGGAAAACGGGCGCTGGTGGCGGGGCAGAAATCGGGCGTGGTACATGCGATCGATCCGGATAATCAAGGCGAGGTGATTTGGCAGACGCGCATTGGCACGGGCGGATCGATGGGCGGCGTGCAGTGGGGCTCGGCCGCGGACGATCGCAACGTTTACGTGGCGCTATCCGACATCGGGCGGGTCCGGCTGACGTACTCGCAGGCCACTGACGCCGACCCGAAGAAGGGCGGGGGAATGTTCGCGCTGCGTTTGGCGGACGGCAAGCAGGTTTGGCACACGGCTCCGGGCGTCTGCGGAAATCGCCCGCGATGCAGTCCGGCGCAGTCGGCGGCGGTGAGCGCGATTCCCGGCGTGGCGTTTTCAGGATCGGTGGACGGACATCTGCGAGCGTATTCGATGACGGATGGAAGAATCGTGTGGGATTTCGATACGGAGCGAGAATATCAAACGGTGAACGGCGTGCCTGGACGGGGCGGGTCGATGGATGGACCAGGGCCGGCAATCGGGGACGGGATGATGTTCGTGAACTCCGGTTATCCGACCGGAGGAGGAACGCCCGGAAACGTACTCATTGCGTTTTCCGTGGACGGGAAGTAGGTTCGTCCAGACAGGCAGCCCGCTAGTTGCCGCAACCGCTGCGGCATTTATCAGGCAGAACGAACTTGTCTTTGATCTTGTCGCGAAACTCGGGGTACATGGTTTCGGCTCCGCCCATGGCGGCTTCTTCGGGAATCCCGTACAGTCGGGTCATCTCATTCAGCATCGGATTCTGCCCAGGCAGGTAGTGGGGAACTCTGCCCTCCGGTACGCCTTCATCGCCGACGATGCACGGCGGCCCGCCGATCGCCACCGGATTCGGGGTGAGGTCGTAGGAGCGGGTGATGATATACGGTTCGGTCAAATAAACCGGATCGACCATGAATACTGTGAGCGTCAGCAAATCCCCGTGGCGGCGAAAATGCATCGTGATTGTGGCCTCATCGCTGCTGGGCGCGCCGTTGCGCCGGATGTAGTCCGTTTTGAGATGCGTGGCGGTTGCGATCAGCTCGTTGCCGTTCCAAACACCGGTGGTGAAGCCAGTTTGGTCATGGGGAGCATTCGGACTAGGATGCGGCCGCCCATCCATCCAGATGGTCATGGGCGGGCGATCCTCCCACGCGCCGATGATCCAAGCGAGGACCCTGCCAGTGAGCGGATCAGGCTCTGCCCAGATCCTTAGCCCGAACGGCCCGCCCGCGATGTACCACTGGGTGTGGAACCAGCAGATGCGCTCCGGCATGGAGATCATTGACTGTTCGAAGCTCAAAGCTTCGGCGCGCCCCGCGACGTTAAGAGGAATCCCCGCCCAGTCGTCCGGGTTCGGACCCGCGCCGCGCTCCATCGCATCTTCGTGGTTAATGGCGGCCCAAGATCCTGAGAGATCGATCTCGGAGAAGGCGGGAGTAGCCCAAACCAATATCGCCACTCCAAAGCGAAGCCGAAGGTTCGACATGAGTGACCTATCATCCTACTACGGGCCGCCCGCCCCGTTACTGAGTAGGCCTGACGCGGGCTCCATCGGGAAAGAGATCTCGATCTTTCTTGACGTGGTCCAAGACGCCTAGCACGCTGACGCGGCTGAAGACTTCCAAAGGCGATGCTGCGAATAGGTCGTACAAATACTCGACCACAGCCATACCACCCAAGCGGCGATCTTTGAGCCGTTCCGCGGATTCCCTGGAATGAGTCGGGACGCGGACATCTATTCTTTGTAAGCGAATCCTGCGGGTGTGCATGGCTCTTAATCCCCCTTATCCAGCTTGGCTAGGGCATTCTTAGCTCCATTGGTGGCCAGAGTACTATCTCCTTTCAGATTCAATCGGTTACGCCGGGTACCGGTTTAATGCGAGTGATTTCGTGTGGCGACGTAGCCCAGCGCGGGTTCTTTGACTCCGCGAAATGACACAGGGACCCGTGCGGAATAAAGCCGAATCACAACGAGACGTGCGGCTATCTTCGGCCCCAGCCGCCGCCTCCGGGCGTCTCGATGCGTAGGAGATCGCCTTCCCGGACCTCGATGCGCGTTTTGCCGGGTAGAGGGGTCGCGATCTTGCCCCGAACCAGCGTATTGCGGCCCGGCTTTCCCGCAGTGCCGCCGGAGAGTCCCCACGGCCCTCGTTCGCGGCGGTCCGACAGAATCGTCACGTCCGCGGGCGTGAGGAAGCGCAGCTCTCGCACCAGTCCATCGCCGCCCCGGTGCTTGCCCGCGCCGCCGGATCCGCGCCGGATGCTGTAGCGTTCCACTCGAATGGGAAATTGATGCTCGAAAGCCTCGACCGGCGTATTCAGCGTGTTGGTCATGTGCGTCTGCACCGCGCTATGCCCGGCGCCCCGGGCCGATGCTCCCATGCCGCCGGCGATGGTTTCGTAGTAGGCGAACGGCGAACCATATTCAAACATCGAGCCGCGTTCAAACTTCGAACCGCGGCGTGAGTCGAAGCCGCCGAAGCTGAGGTTGTTCATCGTGCCGCTGGAAGCGGCGGCGATCGAGTCCGGCGCGGCTTGCGCCAGCGCTCCAAGCACTACATCGGTCACTCTCTGCGATGTTTCGACGTTGCCCGCGGCCATCGCGGACGGAGCGTGTGCGTTGACCACCGTGCCTTCCGGTGCGATCAGTCGAATCGGCCGCAGGATGCCGGCGGTGAAGGGGACATCTTCGTGGATCAAGCATCGGAAGACGTACATGACTGCGGCCAGCGTAACCGCGTAGTTTGCGTTCACCGGGCCAGCGGCTTGCGGGTCGGATTTCGAAAAATCGACCGTCGCGGAATCGCCGCGGATGGCGATCTTCACGCGAATCCAAACAGGCGCGCCGGTCACGCCGTCGTTATCGAGACAATCTTCGAACTCGTAGACGCCGGCCTGCAGATCGCGGATCGACGCGCGCATCATGCGCTCGCTGTAATCCTGAAGCGCGCGCATGTTCGCCTGCACTTTCGCGAGGCCGTACTTCTGAACCAGCGCTTCGAGGCGCTCCGCTCCACGCTTGAGCGAGGCGAGTTGTGCGCGCAGATCGCCCTCCCGTTCGACTGGAGTGCGAACATTTGCGAGTAGCAGCGCAAGCATCTCCCGATCCACAACGCCCGCGCGGGCATCGCCTCCACGTCGAACCAGGCGCACCGGCGGGATGCGAATCCCCTCCTGATAAATCTCGCGCGCCAGCGGCATCGATCCCGGGCTCATTCCGCCGACGTCGGAATGATGCGCCCGATTCGCGATATAAAACGCCGGCAATTTTGAATTGCCGAGGAACACCGGCGCGACCGCGGTGATATCCGGCAGGTGCGTGCCTCCGCGAAATGGATCGTTCAGGATCGCGACGTCGCCGGAACCAAGCTCCAAGGCCTCGCGCGCTGCCTGGACCGACAGAGGCATCGCGCCGAGATGCACCGGCATGTGATCGCCCATCGCGACCGTTTCGCCATTCGCGTCATAGACCGCGCAGGAGTAATCGCGCCGTTCCTTGATATTCACGGAGTAGGAGCTGCGCCGCAGCACCACGCCCATCTCTTCGGCGATTGACACCAGGAAGTGGCGGAACAGCTCAAGCTCAATTGCATTCACTTGCAGTCTCCTGCGTGAATCGGAAAGCGGCCGAGCGTCTCCCATCCGGATGCGGTGCGTTGCTCCACGCGGTAGGAGTCTTTATCGGCCATTACGCGAAAGTTCGCGGTGTCCGGGGATTTCGCGCTCTTGAGCTTGATCGGTTCGCTGGCGGAATCCTTCATGGTCCAAGTGGTTCCTCCGTCCGAGGTTTGATACAGCTCGAAATGGCCGGCCTTCCCCTGTGAGCGATCCGCAACCAACTGGCCGCGGCTATCGGAGTCGAACCAGAACTGCTGAACCGATCCGAAGTCTGCGTCGGCGAAGAGCTGCGTCTGGTGCCACGCTTCGCCTCCATTCACGGTCGATAGCAGAAACGGATCGCGCGGCAGAGGATCGAGCTTCATTCCCGAAATCCAGCCGTGTTGAGGATCGAGGAATTGAACCTGCCCCAGCGCGGAGGAGCGAATTCGCTTTACGGGTTCGGTCCAGGTCTTGCCGCTGTCATCGCTCGCGAGCAGCAATCCGAACATAGTGGTGTCTTGCGTGTGCAGATTGCCGGTGACGAAGACGCTCGCGCCGAAACCGTCGACCGAAGAGAGTTCGAGATATACGGGGCACGGGTCCTCTTCCGAGCACGTCAGGCCGAACGCGTCCTGGTCTTCGGCGGAGCAAACGTTCTCGAGCTTTTGAAGATCCTGCGCAAGAAGGCCCGCGGCGCCGAGAATTGGGCCGAGGATCGACAGGATGAGCATCCGCACGGCGTTCTTAATTGTAGCCGGTGAAGATGGCCGAGATACAATAAAGACGATGCCTGGGCCGCTGATTCCGACGCCCTTCGACCAAATCGGCCGCCGCCCGTTTTTGTTCTATCCGCCGATCGTGGGAATCGAGCATAACGAATGGACGCTGCGGCGGATCAGCTCCAGCGAGGTTCAGGTGGTGAACACGAAGACCGCCGAGGAGCTGTGGATTCCGCGCCGTTTTTTGGGCGAGGTTTCCGCAATCGAAGACCCGTTCCTAATTGCCGGATTGGTCAAGGAGCTGGAATATAGGGCCGGCGCTGTACTTCCGTATCGAAGGCGGGTGATCGAGATGCCGCGCGCGGTCAACGGCGGGGCGGCAATTCCGTACCGGCGGGCCGATTCCGCGGGTCCGGCCGCGGTCGTCGGTATTCGAGTGGAGACGGGACCGACATCGCGCACCGGCAAACGGTTGCTTACCTGGATCGTGGCCGGCATCCTCACGTGCATAACCGCGGCCGAGGCATTGATCGTGTTCGGCGGACATCGCAAGAGCGGACGAGAGCATCGCGGCGCTCCGCAACAGGAGCCGGTTGAGCGGCTTCGCGTGAGCGGATTCTAATTTCTTCGTGCGCTCAAAAACGATCGGAGTTCTCGCCGGCGCATTCAATCCCTTGACACGCGCGCATCTTGCGCTGATCGAAGCGGGTCTAAACGTGGCCGATGAGGTGATCTGCGTGGTTCCTCGGCTCTATCCGCATAAGGAAATGGAAGGCGCGCGGCTAGAAGAGCGGCTGGAGATGCTTCGAGTAGCGGGCGAGCATTACCGCGTGGTCACGACTCGCGGCGGCTTGTTCGTAGAAATCGCGAGGGAGCTTCGCGCGACGCGTCCGGACGCGACCTTTGAATTTCTATGCGGCCGCGACGCGGCCGAGCGCGTCCTCAAATGGAATTATGGACCCGGGCATTCGATCGAAGCGATGCTCCGGGAGTTCGGCTTGCTGGTTGCCGCGCGGCAAGGCGAATTTGTTCCGCCCGCGCACCTCACAACTCGAGTCCGGGCGCTGCCGATCGAGGGCGGCTACGACGACCACTCTTCCACCGAAGTCCGCCGCCGCGTAGCCGCGGGCGAACCATGGGAGCACTTGGTTCCCGAGAGCACGATCGAGATGGTGGGACGCATTTACGCGGCCCGCTCTATCGTTTAATGCAGCTAGTACGGTTACCTTGATCACAATCAACCCGGCCAGCGAACCACCGGCCGTTAGCATCAGCTCATTGATAGCCGTCATGATGACCGCTTCTTCCTTTCCTTGCGAACCCGCTCAATTTCGTCCTTGAGTGAACTGAGTTCCTCGTCCGTCCAGGTTTCCTCGGCCACAAGGGCGCTGACCATGTGACGGAGCGAGCCGCTGAAAAAGGTCTGCAAGCACTGTTGCACCGCCGTGCGTTTGGCGACGGCCGGTGAAATTGTGGCGGAGTACAGATGGCGAGCGCCGTCTTGCTGGTGTTTCAGGAAACCCTTCTTTTCGAGCCTTGCGATCATGACGCGGACGGCTGACTCGCTGGGCGGGTTCGTCAGGCGCGCGCGGATTTCGTCCGAAGGAGCGCGATTCTCCAACGCAAACACGGCGTTCATAATCTCCCGCTCACGGCGGGTCAGCAAGGCGGAGTTGGTTTTGGGTGACGGCATCTGAGCGACACTCGTAGCTTACAGCGACAGGCGTAGCTCCGTCAATCCCCCCGCCCCGGTCAAAGCGACATCCGCCGAGATGGGGTCTTATGTAAACTGCCGCGGTAGTGGGTCTCAAACTGACCCACTACCACTGCCGCCCTCCTCCGCAATCCGCCCACGACTTGGCATATGATGTTTGCTGATCGCGACCCAACCGAAGCCGGTCAAGGAGTCTTTCATGCGCAAACTTCTTCTAC
>JASHRP010000154.1 GCA_030037375.1 Bryobacteraceae bacterium
GCTGGCGCGTGTCCAGGTGCGTCGCCTGAATTGCCGCACCTGCGAGAACAGCGCCTGACTGATCGGTTACCGTGCCCGAGATGCGCGCGGTAGCGACTCCTTGAGCCTGCGAACGGCTCATGATCGCTGCGAACGTAAAGCAAACGATGAGGACAACAACAGATGTTCTGAAAATCATACTATTCCTCGCATCAGCACCTGAAATCGACACCAGCGGGCGCTATGCTCCCGTTCCTTGTCTGGTGATCCACTCGCGAAGGTATGGATCACAATTCGCCAGCGCAATGCCGGCCGCTTCGCACTGGGCAAGAAAAGCCATGCCGTGCTGACCTGCTAGAGTCAACTCCTTGAGGTCAAAAATGATGCGGCGGTCATTCCCTTCTGCGGCGATGAGCGCTTCGAGCTCGCGAATGTGCTCTTGGCCGATCCGGCCGCTTAGGGTAAAGGTTACGTCCCCGTTCGCTTTCCTGCTAATTCTTAGCATTCCGTTTGGCCCCAAAGTAAGCAAGTGAACCGCCAGCCGTAACTTGTTGAGTTAAAGTTCTTCTCGGAATGCTGCGATTACGAAGTTCGTAAGATTACGAGTCTCGCAATTGACGTTCTCTGGCGAAGGCGGAGCCGTTCATGCCCGGACGGCCAGCTAACTATTTTTCGGGGGACCTGTCCCCTTGAAGCGGTTTTTGTTGATCTTCAGCGCCTTGATCTTCGATTCGAGTGTAGTTCCGGGGATGCCCAGTCTCGCTGCGGCTCCTGATGGTCCGGACACCCGCCCTCCGCACTCGCGCAGGGCAGCCTCAATCATCGCTTTTTCCTCGGCAGGAGACACGTACAAGGGGCGGGACTGGAGATCCAAATCGTTCGACGAAGATCGGGAGAGCCAGCTCTCGTCCACTGAAAATGTCGGTGGTTCGCTGACAATAACGGATCGCTCGATCACGTTTTGTAGTTCCCGAATATTGCCTGGCCAGGTGTACGCCTCCAGCCGGTCCAGGCTTTTCTTGTCAACGGCCGTAAAATGTTTGCCCGATTTTCGTGCGTAGCGATGCAGGAAGTACGTTACCAGCAGGGGAATGTCTTCTCGCCGATTCCGCAAAGGCGGCAGTTCCAAGGGAAAGACGTTCAGGCGGTAAAACAGATCGCTGCGGAAGGTGCCCGCGGCAATCGCAGCTTCCAGGTCGCGATTGCTGGCGGCGATCACCCGCACGTCCGCGCGAATCTTGCCCGTTCCGCCGACGCGCTCAAATTCGCGCTCCTGGAGAACCCGCAAGAGAGCAATCTGAGTTTCCGCCGGGAGCTCTCCGACTTCGTCGAGGAAGAGCGTGCCTTGATCGGCCAGTTCAAAGCGTCCCAAATGACGCTGCATTGCCCCCGTGAAGGCGCCCTTCTCATGACCGAACAATTCCGAAGCGATAAGATCCCGCGGGATCGCGGCACAATTCACGCTCACAAAGGTATGCGAAGATCGCCCTGAGTGCTGGTGAATCGCCCGCGCTACCAGTTCCTTGCCGGTGCCGGTCTCGCCTGTGATCAGAACGCTGGAGTCGGTCGGCGCAACCTTGGCGATGCGGGAGAGCACCTTTTTCAGGGCCGCCGAAGTTCCCACGATCTCCTCGAACATCGATGCCTTGTCGATTTCCTCGCGCAACGCAACGTTTTCTTCCTGGAGGCGTTGCTCGGCAAGCTTGCGGTCATCGATGTCGGTCCCGGCGGCGTACCATCGGGTGACGTGCCCTTGCTCGTCTAACACAGGGCTCAATCGATAGTGGAACCAGCGATACTGCCCGTCTTTTCGCTGGAGGCGTAGTTCGTACTCAAACGGCAATCCGCTTTGGAGTTTTCGGGGAAGGTCCTTTGCCACCGCTTCGGCGTCATGAGGATGCAGCCGTTGTCCCAAAGGAGCGTCCCGCCATCGCTCCAAAGTAATACCCCAATAATCCAGCGACGCTCGATTGGTGTAAAGGCGCGCCCCGTCAGGCGCCAATTCGGCGATGTGGAGCGGCGACAAATCGAGAAGCTGCCGGGCTTCCTTTTCGCTTTGGCGGATCTTCTCTTCGGCACGCTTCTGGTCGTCGATGTCGGTGGTCGTCCCCACGAATTTGAGGACCTTTCCTTCCGCATCGCGCAAGACCACGGCTTGCTGGAGATGCCAGCGATAGGTCTGATCCGTAGCACGGAGAGATCGGGTTTCGAACGCAAAATCCTGTCCCGAGCCCACACCCTCCCAAAAAGCCTTCGATGCGGCTTCGCGATCCTCGGGGTGGACCGCGGTCATCCAGGCGTCGGGACGCGAGCGGACGAAATCGAGAGTCTGACCGGCGAAATCGAGCCAAACCTGATTCACGAAATCCGGTGTCCCATCAGGATTGAGCGTCCAGGCGGATACCGGAAGACGCTGGAGCAGCCCGGCCTGGAGTCGCAATTCTTCATCGGCCCGCTGCAGCTCGCCATAAAGGCGACTAGTCTCCGCCAGCCGCTCTTCGCTGGAGCGCAGTTTCTCGCGTTCCAGCTCAGCCTCGCTGCGCAGCCGTTCTTCGCGCTCCACCGTCTCGCGGCGAAGATTCGCCATTCTGACATGCATCGCAACGCGCGCCAACAGCTCCCGCGCTGTAAACGGCTTCACCAGATAATCGTCGGCGTCGGCCTGCAATCCCAGCACGCGCGCTTCTTCGCCCGCCCGCGCCGACAACAGGATCACGGGCGTGCCCGCGAGGGCCGCATCGTCGCGAATAGCTCGCAGCAAGCCGAATCCATCCAGGTGCGGCATCATGATGTCGGCCAGCACCAGGGCCGGGCGCAACTCTCGGATCGCTTCCAGCGCCTCGCGGCCGTCGGCGACCGCGTGCACCTGATAGCGGTCGCCCAGCAGGCGAATGAGGTACCGGCGCATGTCCGCATTGTCATCGGCGAGAATGATCAGCTCGCGTTCCGCCGCCGGTATTTCTCGATCGGCTCCCAGGACCGCCTCATCTCCGCCCCCCTGCTGCGCTTCCTCGATATACGCTTCGGCTCGAATTCTGGTGGACGGGAGCGATGGTGTGCCGTGAGTGCGCTCGGCCTCAATGCGCTCCGCCGGTAAATGCTCTTTACCGCGTGGAATCGTCACCGTGAACGTGCTGCCCGCGCCAACGGCGCTTTCGACGCGCACACTGCCGCCATGCAGTTTGGCCAGCTCCTGAACCAGCGCGAGGCCGATCCCCGAGCCTTCGTATGTCCTGGCAGCGGCGCCCTCGATGCGATGGAACCGTTCGAACATCCGCGCGCGATGCTCTTCGGGGATCCCCACACCCGTGTCGCGGACCCGCAGTTCCACTGCGACGTCCACCGGCTTCAAACTGAGGTCAACCTCTCCTTCGAAGGTGAACTTCAACGCGTTGGAGAGAAGATTCAGGACGATCTTCTCCCACATGTCGCGATCCACGTACACCGGCTCCACGATCGGTTGGCACGCCACGGAAAACCGCAAACCCGCGCGGTCCATGGCCGAATCGAACGCGCTAGCGATTTCCGCCGTGAAGCTGGCCAAGTCAGTGGGCTGGTAGGACGCCTGCGCGCGCCCGGCTTCCATACGCGAAAAATCGAGCAGGGTATTCACCAGCTTGAGCAATCTGAGCCCGTTGCGCCGAACGGCAATCAACTGTTCGCGATGTTCGGGACTCAGCCGCTCGCTTGCTTCCGGCAACACATCCTCAAGCGGGCCCAGCATCAGCGTCAGCGGCGTTCGGAATTCGTGACTGACGTTGCTGAAAAAGGCGGTCTTGGCTCGATCGAGCTCGGCCAGAGCCTCTGCCCTTTGGCGCTCTTGCTCGTAGGCGCGGGCGCTGGTCAGCCCGATGGTGATCTGCTCGGTGATTCGAAGGACGAATTGGCGATACGCATCGTCAAAGGCGCGGCCGGGATGGAGTCCCGCGACCAGGAATCCCAACGCTTGTTCGCCCAGCCGGATCGGCGCCACGCATACTTGCCTGGGATGTTCCGGCCAATTAGGCACCGCGACGCCAGAAGCGCGATCCCCAAGTTCAATCAGAACCCCATCCTTCGCCAGCGTGGCGTTCAATCGCCAAAGGTTCTCTCCGCGGCAGTCGATCACCGGTGGGCGCAGCGCTTCGTCGGTCTCGACGCTCGTGGCTGCCAGGTGCGCCTGGTGTTCGGAAGGCCGATATTCATAGAGAAAAGCAAAGGGGAGGCTGAGGCAATTTTCGCCCAGCGTCTCCGCGCTAACGCGCCAAACTTCTTTTTCGGTTCGCGCTCCCGCCGTTCGCGACGCCAGGTCGCGAAGGAGCTGCCGGCGTCGCCCTTCAATCACGCGTTCCGTAGTATCCAGGCCCGTACCCAACACGCCGCCCACATCGCCGTTGTCGCCTGGAATCGGGCTGTAAGAAATAGCCAAGTAGCACTCTTCGAGGTAGTTGCTGCGGTTGAGAGGGACTAGCTGGTCGGTTAGTATGCTCGCGGCCTGACCCTCCCTCATGACCCGATCGAAAAGTGGCCCGATAAATTCCCATGCTTCTGGAATCGCCTCACGGCCTCTTTGGCCCAGCCCCGCAGGGTGCTTTGATCCCAGGACCGGAATGTAGGCATCGTTGTACAGGCCTATATACTCCGGCCCCCAGCAGATGGCCATCGGATAGCCGGAACCAAGCACGATGCGCAGGCAGATTCGGAGCGACTGCGGCCACTGCTTTACGGGGCCCAGCGGCGTCGTCGACCAATCGAAGGCGCGCATCCGCGCGGCCATCTCGCCGCCTCCGGCGAACACCGACTCGATTAACTCGCTATTGCCAGACTCCATTTCCAGATCCTTCCACCCGGCGGGGCCGGATAAAAGTCGCGGGCGATCGCGCTGCGCGGGGCTTTTGGCCGTCAGAGCGGAACTAGCACCCCTGTTTATTCTGCCAAAGGAAAGCCGCTCTTCAGAACGTAAACCGGCCGGTCAGTTGAAGCTGCCGCGCGGTGCCGGCGGTGGTTAGGATTTGGCCGGCGTTAGCGGCGAAATTCCCCGCCGCGTCCTTGAAGATGGCATCCCCGCTTCCGCCCAGGAAAAACGGACTTTGTGTATTACTCGGAACGCCAAAATTCGGGTGGTTGAACAGGTTATAGACTTCCACGCCCACCGCAAGTCTCTCTCGCTCTGTGATCGCGAAATCCTTGTGGAGCGCTGGGTCAATTTGCGCGAACCTAGGCCCCCGCAGGATGTTTCGTCCGGCGTTGCCAAACTCGCCCGGGGGCGGCACCGCAAAAGCACTAGGATTGAACCAGCACGACGGAGTGCCCACTTTGGCCCCATTTGGACAGACACCCGCATAAGGGTTGCCGACGATGTCCGGACGCTCTGGAATAGTCAGCGATTGCAAATCGGCATTGTCGAAGTCAAGCACTGGGGTAAATGGAACGCCGCTGTGAACGTCGACAACCGCCGACATCTGCCAGCCACCGAGGAGACGTCCGCGCCCAGGCAGCTCATAAACGGCATTCCCGACGAAATTATGTCGAATGTCGAAATCAGATGGGCCTCGGCTTCCCTTCCGATCGAAAATGTTCTGCGATGCGGGAGGATCATTCACGGATTCTACGGAGAGATCCACCGAAGCATCATCGACGGAATGGGCCCAGGTATAGGACGCCTGCCAGGACAATTTATGTCCATACCGCCTCGAAACCGAAGCCTGAAAGGAATTATAGAAGGATTGCGCGTCCGTCAATATGGTTTCCAGAGGTGAAGGTAAATTCGGGTTGTAGCGATGGCCCAGTGCCGGTTCATAGGGGTTCCCCTCGCCTTGTCGGGTGAGGTGATTGCCGCGCGCGCCAAAGTATCCCGCGCTGAAGATCATGCCGTGTGCGAGCTCCTGTTCCACGTGGAGGTTATATTCGATCGCGTATGGGAATTTTGGGAAGTAGGTTGACACGAAAGGGTCGAATGGCTGGCTTTCCGCTGCATTCTTTGGATTTAGAAACTGCGGGAACACGAAT
>JASHRP010000155.1 GCA_030037375.1 Bryobacteraceae bacterium
CTTTTTTCGCTCATGCGATTGCCTTCGTCCAGGATTACAACGCCGCCGCGCAGCATAGCCGTCACCAGCGGAGAGGCCACGTAACGAAGCCTCGCTTCGCCCTCGATTACTGGGGTGACCAGAAGATCCTCGGGGCGCGTGTCGACCGTAGCCTGCATGATGTATACTTCGCGTCCCAGCCGTTTGGCCGCAGCGTAGGCGAGCGTTGTCTTACCCACACCGGGCTTTCCGAGCAAGCGCGGGTTCATGGGGAGATCCTGCGGATCGATCACCAGCCACGCGGCCAGCAACTGCCGTAAAACCTCATCCTGCCCAACCCAGTTGATGCTCAGCTCATCCGGATGAGCAAGGTGCAGCGGCACGCCTTCGATTTCGACAACCATCCATCTAAATTTACAACGAAAGCGAGATCACACCGAACCGCGCCGACGTACGGACCGTTCCTTGATCAATACTTCGGCGACGACGCCAGGTTCTTCCCGAAAAACGGCAGCACCACATTTTCCATGCGGTCCACGATGTGATTGGTATGATCGCCGTCATAAACTTCGAACGCGGTCTGAATGCCGTAGCTGGTGAGAACGCGGTTCAATTCGCGATTGCTGGCGGCGAGACCGTCTTTATCGCCGACGTCCATCCCGATTTTCAGCGTCTTCAGGCTGGTGATGTACTGATCGATCACAGCGAGCGGAGCGTTGGCGACCCATTTGGCGACGATCGCAGGTTGGATCTTGCCGTCCTTCGCCGGAAGGTCGAAGTAAAACGGCGGATTCTGCGGGTTGGGCGACCAGGCTGCCGCTTCGGCGAGCAGCGTCGCGAGCCCTCGCTCCGCGCCTTTCGCGTCTTCGGGTCCCTTCAGCGCTTCAGCCCTCGCCGAGCCTTGCGGATTCGGGTTCAAATTTGCGGTCAGGCAGCAGGCGCTGAGAATATAGATGCTCGAAAACACTTGCGGAAATCTCTCCGCGATGCGGACAGTCCCGTAGCCGCCCATGGAATGTCCGGCCAAACCACGGCTGGCTCGATCGGGAATGGTGCGGTAGTGGCTGTCCATGTACTCGACCAGATCCTTGGCGATGAAACCTTCCCAGTCGCCGGTAGTGACCGAGTTCGAAAACATGCTGCCTTGATAGATGGTGTACGCGTTTGGCATCACCAAAATCACTTCGGGAGTGCGCGTGCCGGAGTAGGCTCGATCGGCCGCGGCGGTCATCGTATTGCCGTTGGCGAAGGAGCCTCGCCCCTCCGGCCCGAACCAGCCGACGTCGGAGTTGGTGTAGCCGTGCAACAAATAGACCACCGGAAATCGGCGCGTCGTATCGCGCTGATAACTGGGCGGCAGATAGACCGAGACGTCGCGATCCGCAGGCTCGCCGGAAAGATTTCCTTCGAGCGATTTGCCGTGAACTTTGATCCGAGCGTACGCGCCTTTAGAGGGCGGGCCCGATTGCGCGAAGGCGATAGTGAAGCCGAGAACCAGAGCAATTACTAAGCGCATTGTTATTTTCCCTCCGCGAACGGCTGCCCAGAGTTCATGTGAGCCGTCTTTTTGAGATTCGGCGCATACTGGTTGAGCATGTCCATCAGGGTAAAGCGATCCATTCTAGGGACCTCCCGGCGTAATGAACAGCGTCGGGATTCATTCTACACTGCCCGTGCGATTACTTGTCGCGTTTGGGATGCCCGAAATCGAGTCCGATTTTCGGGCTTGTGCCGGTGCCGCTGATCCGAATCGGTACCAGCGTTCCCGCGCCTTGCTTCGAGAAGAATGGGTCGATCGCTTTCAGCAGAAGCGATTTGAATCCCGTGGTCATTTGCGAGAGTTTGGCTTGCATGCGCGCCTGCCCTTCGAAGGAGAACTCCCGGCCTTCCAGTTGATAGTCGCCCGCCAATGTTACCGAAGCTCCGGGAATCTCAAACATCAGATTGGAAATTGAGATCACGCCACCGCCGAGCTTGAAATCTCCGTTCATCTTCGAAAGAACGTCTGGGATATCTTCCTGCTTCAGCTCCTCAGGTTTGCCTTCGGCGCGGACGCTGAACCGATCCACTTTCTCCTGCGCGGATGCGTTCGCGAAATGCGCCGCGGGCAGGTTGAACGATCCGTCTAGATTGAGGCGTTCGGGCACGATGGCCGCGCCGGGAGGAAGAAGGAACTTGGTGCGCAGGTTAACCGGTCCCTCCAGCGCCGGCGGATTGGTTTTAACGGCGACCTTGAGCAAATCCTCAATCCGTACATTCGTCGCGGTGACGGTCAGGATGATGCGATGACCGCCAGCTTCGCGCACCACGGATCCGTTGGCGATAAGCAACGAATGTTCCAGCGTGGCGTTCACGGGATGGAGATACGTATCGCCGGTGGTGCCATCGACCGTCGCCTTGAACGTCGTATCGAGCGGCATGGGATGATTGCCCGTCGAGACCACGAAGTCGGGCGTCTGCGTCTCCCCGTCTACTTCAATGCTGCTGAGCGCGCCGCTGAATTGGCCCTTGGATTTAAGAATGCCGCCAATTCCTTTGATGGTCGCAAGGTCCGCGTCCATGAACGAATATAAACCGGAGACCGGCGTGTCGCGTGGATCCTCCGTGTTCCAGGGACCGAATGCGCCCTTGGTCGAGATGTAGCCGATCGGCTTGGGGTTGGTCAATTGAGCCGTGAAGGGCATTGCTTGGCCTGGACCCGCGGAATTCATCACCAGGTTTTGAATGTCGAAGGTTAGCGGCTGCTTGCCTGGCTTGTGGGTCAGAATTTCGAGATGTGCATCGTCGCTGACGATTTTGCCGACCACGAATGAGTTCTTCGATTCGCCCTGGCCGCTCTTTGATTCCGCGAATTTGGGGCGTTCCCCGTGCGGCGGAAGCACGATCGAGAGACCCGTAACGTGTACCGTAGATACCCGGATCGGCCGGGACAACAACCCGGTCGGGTTAGCGCGCAGATCGAAGTGCCGCACCGTGACAAGCGGCGGAGCCTCCAGATCTTGCCCGGTCCGCAACACGAGGTTTTCGCCAACCACGCGGAGCTCCGGAAAAACGGTCACATGCAGCGAGCCTAGTTCGGATTGGCCGCCGAAGCGCTGGTTCATCTCCGCAATCAGGCGATCGTGCAAGTAAGGCTCGGCGCGAATGACGAGGATCGCGAGCACGGCCCAAGCGGCCACCACGATGCCCAAGATAACGGCGAGTATGTACCGCAGGACACGCGATTTTTGGGGGCGAGTTGCTACGGCGTTTGTTGGAGGG
>JASHRP010000156.1 GCA_030037375.1 Bryobacteraceae bacterium
GCAACGCAAATCACACATTAGCGATGCTACAAGAATCTGGCTTGGTCTATAAGAACGCGCACGGAAAATATTGTTTCGCCGTTCCGTTGCTCAACGAATTCATCCTTCGACAGCCGAGCGAAGCGGAGTCCGGAGTTTGACCATCTGGCAGCCCGCTCTTGCGAGGCCGCAACCAAGAGGGACACAGATTTAGCGCACTACCCCAAGCTTGGTGCGCCCGGCTCCTCCACGTGATATTTTGTACATCTAGTGGAGGCTTCATGAAGCGACATACGTTTGCGTTGATCGTGGTGTGCACGGCGGCTAGCGCCTTTGCCCAACAACAGGGCGGGCGTGGCGGCGGAAGGGGGCCGGCTCCGCAACCGCCACCTCCTCTATTCTTCAAGGAAACGTGGAAGCAAGCGCCCGGCAATGTGCCGGTGACTCAGGAATACGTCACCAACCCCGACCTGCAACTGAACTTGTACGGCACGGGTAAGGAAGATTTCGGCGTCACCAGCGAAGGCAACGTGCCTCACATCTGGACCGGGCTGTGCGCAACTACCTGCGCGCTGACGCTCGCCAAGAAGGACAGCCTGGTGGATCTTACCGGCAAGGCAAAGATTCGCTGGTCTCTGAAGACCTCCGGATTCCACGAGGTTCGCCCGGTGCTCAAGCTCGCCGAGGGAACCTATCTCATCGGCGACCACACCGACGCGGATACCTTCGACTATCGCGAAAGCGAGTTCTATTTGTCCGAGGTGCACTGGATGAAGGCCGACATGCCCAAAGTGCAGACGAAAGGCACGCTGCTCGACAAGGTGGATCTGAGCAAGGTCGAGGAAGTTGGGTTTGCCGATCTGATGCCCGGAAGCGGCCACGGAAACGGCGGATACTCCGACGTGGCGTGGATCGAAGTTTACGGGAAACCTGTGCCGCGCGACGCGGCTACCGCCTCGAAGTAATTCGCACGAAAAACGGGTGAAGGGCGCGAGAGTAGTACGCCTCGCGCCTCGGTTCTATCCCTGATTCAGTCCGGTCATTTCACCGACAGTGAGCTTTTTCGTTGACGGCTTGCGCGGAGGGAATTAGAGTTGTCCGTAAGCGGTCGCCGATGCGGGAAGCTGCGTCTAATTTCAAAAACTACGCATTTGGCATCTCGCTGATGGCAGCGTTCGGGACGGCGTACGCCTTCGCGCAGAATCCGTTGACCACGATCAGCGTGGATGCGAGCGCGAATCGCCACGCGATCAATCCCAATATTTATGGCGTTGCCTATGCCGCCGCGAGCGATATCGCCAACTTGAATGCTTCGCTCAACCGCTGGGGCGGGAACTCCACCAGCCGCTACAACTGGCAGATCGACGCGCATTCCGCCGGCTCGGACTGGTATTTCGAGACGTACCCGGACAGCAGCGGCACGCCCGGCGCATCGGCCGATAGCTACGTGGCCACCACGCGGTCCGCCAACAATGGCGCGCAGCCGCTGTTCACGATCCCGATGATCGATTACCTGGCGAACCTCGGGCCGAATCGAAGCACGCTGGAGGGTTTCTCGGTCAAGAAGTACGGCGCGCAGACGGCGACCGATCCGTATAATTCGGACGCCGGCAATGGCGTAAGCTCCGCGACGGGCACGAACATCACCGGCAATAATCCGACCGATACCGGAGTCGACAACAGCACCTCGATTCAGCAGGGCTGGATTCAACACTTCATCGGCGAGTTTGGCAATGCGTCAACCGCGACCGGAATCAAATACTACATTCTCGATAACGAGCCATCGCTGTGGTACTCGACGCATCGCGACGTGCATCCAACTCCGGCGGATTATCAGGAGATGTACACCAAGATCGTGGCGTACGCCTCCGCAATTCGCGCAACCGATCCGAATGCGAAGATCGTGGGCTTCGAGGAGTGGAGCTGGTGGGCGATGTACTTCAGCGGATACGATCAGGCCAACGGAAACGGCTCCGGATCGGACTACGCGACGCACGGAAATACGTATTACTATCCGTGGCTGCTCCAACAGCTCTACGCGTACAAGCAGTCCACAGGCACATCGCTGCTGGATATCCTGACCGTTCACTGCTACAATGCCATTCCCGATGACAGCGACGATTCGCTTTCCGGGCAGCAGACTCGCAACGCGGAGACGCGGATACTGTGGGACCCGAATTTCCAGGATCCTTCGTGGTATGGGGACATCGGCATCAATGGCCGGGTGCTGAACTGGATCCCGACGCTGAAGGCGATGGTGAACCAGTATTATCCCGGCCTGCAGGTCGGCTGCACGGAGTATAACTGGGGCGACGAGCCGAACCTAAACGGCGCAACGACCCAAGCGGATGTGCTGGGAATCTACGGGCGCGAAAGTTTGGATTTGGCGACGAGATGGACGGTCGCGACGAACACGAGCACCACGCCGACCACCTACTACGTGACATATCTCGCCAGCCAGATTTATCGCAACTACGACGGCAAGAACTCGACCTTCGGCGATACTAGCGTCTCGGCGCAAACGGCCGATCCGGACCTACTATCGGCGTTCGCCGCTCAGCGCAGCTCCGACGGCGCGCTAACCGTGATGGTGATCAACAAGCAGCAGGGCAGCACGCCAGTGCAGGTGAGCTTGGCCAATTTCTCGAACACAGGTACGGCGCAGGCATGGCAGATCAATTCGGCGTCGCAAGCATCGATCACGCAACTGGCTAACGTTAGCGTGGCGAGCAACGAAATCGCGACCACCGTTCCGTCGCAGAGCATCACGCTGTTCGTGATCCCGCAGGCCGCCGGTACACCGCCCGCGGCGCCAACAATGGTAACGGCCACGGTCCAGTAGCAGGTCCCGGGCTATCGACCGCTTTGATTGCGAAGTTGGTCGAGCGATTTCTGGAACAACTTGATGGCCTCCGCGGAATCAGGCTCGCTCTGCGCCTTTTCCGAAGAGACCTTCGTGAGCATGGCGAGCTTCACTCTGCCCGTCACGCCAAACTCCGACGTTGCTTGCTTGTAAAAGTCGACCAATTGCACGCCCATAATTCGCCCCTTACCGGTTTGCCAGCTCTTGGGCGGATTCCGAAACCGTCGCCGCTCCAGCCAGCTTCAGAAGTTCTTCGATCGCCGAGTAAATGCCCCTCATGCTGTCCCCGAACTGGCCAATCTCATCTTTTCCCGAAATCGGAATGGCTAGGCCTTCAAGGTCGGCATGAGCAATGCGGTCCGAAATGGCCCTTAGACTCCGGAGACGTTTCAGCACGCTGCGAACGGTGAGCAGGCCGAGCGTGCATATCAATCCAAGCAAACCGCCCGCCATCGCGATAGCTGCTGTCGCCTGTCTGCGAGCGGAGGCTTCTTGAATTTCGATTGCCGCCCGCAGTCGCGCATCGAGGCGCTGCACTATTCGATCGAAAAGCGTCGTCGGGGCGCGGTCTTGCCCGCGCACGATTCGATCGGCGGCCTTGAAGTCCGCGTCTCCATTGACGTAGACGGCATAGGCTTGCTCGTATTTCTGATTCATCGCTTGGTGGGCTCGCAAGAACTGTTGCAGGAGATCCCTCGTCTCCGGGTCTGCCACTTCACGCGCCAGGGCGGCGGTTTCGGACGCAACCGTCTCGCTTTCGTTGTGGAATTGGCGCGTGTACTTCAAAAGATCTTCAGGATTATGCCCGCGGAGTAGGATGTCCTTCCATTCCTGAACTTGCATTTTGAACTCTACCTGGACCACGCGCGCTCGATCCATGTCCCGGACGGAGGTATTGAGCAGCGCATCGTAATCCCTCGATACGTGGCGAAGCTGAAGGAACGACGCCACGGCTAGGGCGCAGAATACCGCCATTACGGCCACGAAAAACAGCGTCAGCTTCGTTGAGATTCTCACTTGGCCCTCCAAGACTACGTATCGGCAATGCGGCGAAGTCTTGAGGCCGATGAAGCTGAGCCGCCGCACAATAATTTTTCGCGTAATCTCATAGAAAGTGCTTACCATGCCGACCATTCGCGCGCGCTCGATGAGGCCGATTCTTTGCGGCGGGCTGCTCTTGTTCAACGGCATCGCGAACGCGCAAACGTCTCTCACGTATTACTTCGCGCACATCGCGTCGGCCGGCGGCTGGAGAACCACCTTCACTTACGTGAACCAAACCACCCTTCCGGTCTCCTGCGCCACGTCCTTCTATTCCGACACCGGCACACCGCTTTCGCTTCCTTTCAATGGCACGGCCGTTTCTTCGACGAACGATACGATTTCGCCGGGCGGCTTGGCGCGCAGGCAGACCGATGCCCAGCCGAATGTAGCGTTGGTAACGGGGTGGGCGTCGGCGAGTTGCAGCGGGCCGGTGAGGGCCAGCGCCTTGTTCCGCTCCTATAACGGAGCTGTCCCTCTGGCTGAAGCATCGGTTCCCGCAATGACGTTTCCGGCGACGCAGTTCGTCACCTACGCCGACCAAAGCACCGGCGTGGCGTACGCGAATCCTTATCCGAACTCGGCGATGGTCACGTTCACCGCGAAGGACCAAACCGGCGCGGTGGTCGCGAGCCAGAGCATCACGGTCCCCGCGGGGTGGCACAGTTCGCAGAACCTGGGCCCGCTGCTCAACTTGAGCAGCTTCCAGGGTTCGGTCACCATCACATCTTCTTCGCCGATCGTTAGCTTGTCTCTGAATGCCGAGGCGCCGCCCATCATTTCGTCATTGCCGCCTGGAGAGCCGGATGGGTCGCCCGTCACCGGCGCGCAGATTTATTACTTCGCGCACATCGCCGCCGCGAGCAACTGGCGTACAACGTTCACTTACGTGAATGCCTCGGCGCAGTCCGTCACTTGCGACACATCGTTTTATTCCGATTCGGGCGGCCCGCTGCCGCTTTCTTTCAACGGCTCAGCGGTCACATCCACCAGCGATGCGATTCCCGCGGGAGGAATCGCGCGGCGGGAAACCGACTATCAAATCAATCTTCCGGTCACGACCGGATGGGCCATCGCGAAGTGTTCGGGAGCCGTTAAAGCAAGCGCGCTGTTTCGCGACTACGACGGAACCGTTCCGGAAGGCGAGGCTTCGGTAATCGCCACCACCACGCCCGCTTCACAGTTCGTAACTTACGCGGACCAAACCACGGGCGTCGCGTACGCCAATCCTTCGAGCACTACCGCAGCTGTCACGTTCACGGCCCGAAACGCAAACGGCGCCGTCGCGGGAACCACCAGCTTGATGCTGCAGCCGGGGGCGCATAGCCAGGCGAATCTCGGAACGTTATTAGGGATTTCATCTTTTCAAGGGTCGGTGACCATCACCTCATCGGAACCCATCATCAGCCTGTCTCTGAACGCCGAGGCATACCCGAGCTTTTCCTCTTTGCCTCCGGGCGATGCCGCGTCCTTCCAGGTTTACGGGGCCTGGCATTGCGGCAACGACGGGTGCAATTGGGCGACAGTGCGCAACATGACTCAGTTCGATACGTCGAATCATTGGATGATCGATCGGGGCGACGGATCGGGCCTTCCGTCAGTGAACCTGGTCGTTCTGAGTTTTGTGCAGCCCACGAAACTCCTCGGTTTAACCACGGATTCCGTCACGCTGAACGGAATCCCGGTGGGAATGAACTCCGCGATCGTGAGTTATTTCACCAGCCATAACATTCGCGTAATGCTCTCCATCGGCGGCGCGACTTACGTGAGCGATTGGGACACAGCGCTTACGACAAACGCTACTCAACTCGGCCTCAATGCCGCCAACGTAGCGAAGGCGATGGGCGCAGGCATCGAGATCGACTACGAAAACGACGCCAGCCCGAATCTAACCGCGCTACAAAGTTTCATCACCGCGTACCGATCCATCGAGCCTTACGATCCGACGGGAACCAATCCAGCCGCGCTGTTGACCATCGACCTCGCCGCCGGGGACCAATACCTGGTCGCGCTGGCCGCGCAAGCCACGCAGTGGTTAACCAGCAACCCTCCGATGCTCGATTTCGCAAATGCCACGGTGCCGAACGGTCAGCCCGCGGCGTCGAGCTTCGAGACAAGCTGGCAACAACACGCCAGCGGAGAGACGGTGGTGAATGTTCAGGTTCCGGCGCTGCCGCCCGCCAAGTTCACAGGCGCGGTGCGAGTGATATCGGGAACGACGCTGGAGCCAGAGTGCAACAACTTTGCACAATCGCTCGAAAACAGCACCGGAATTTTCGCGCAGGCGATGGTTCCTACCAGCGTGGGAAACACCGCGGGAATGCTCGGCTATATGTTCTGGGGGGTAGAGGCGCAAGCTCCCGCGACATGCGAAGGCGGCGTGGGAGTCGGAGCGAACAACTATAATCTTCCCGTCCCACTGCCTCCGCTGCGGCAGCAATAGTCTCCTGGCCTAATAGTTTGCGGCTTCTTCCGGCGAATGCCCGCGCTTGTAGATCAGCATGGTGCGCTCGAAGCTCATTACTTCCCTGCCCTCTTGATTGACGCCACGCGTGCGAACCGTGACGATGCCTTGCGCCGGCCGGCTCTTGGATTCGCGTTTATGCAACACCGTGCTTTCGGCATAGAGCGTATCGCCGGCGAAGACTGGATGCGTGGCTTTGACCTTGTCCCAGCCCAGATTGGCGACGACCTTCGCGCTAACAGTGCGGACGCTCATGCCGGTAAGCAGCGCGAGAGTGAACGTGCTGTCCACGAGCATTCTCTTCCACTCTGTTTTCCCTGCGTAGACGGCGTCGAAATGCACCGGCTGGACGTTCATCGTGAGCAGCGTCATCCAGATGTTGTCCGTCTCTGTTATGGTGCGGCCGGGCCGATGCTCGAAGGTATCGCCTGGCTCAAAATCTTCGTAGTAGAGTCCGGATGTTTCGCGATAGCGTCTGGGTCCGATCTCACGGAATGCTGAAACGGTTCCGTCCATATCGTCTCCTTTAGTCGTCGATTTCTACTCCTCGATTGCGATTCCAGCCCGTTCGAGCACGAGCCTCGCCGCGCGCGCGACCGCCTCATCCACCATTTGCCCGCGCACGGAGGCCGCGCCATCGCGGCTGGCGTTGAGAATCTCTCGCGCCTTGGCGACTTCTTCCGCCTTCGGCGTAAGAACCTCGTTGATAATCGCAACCTGCGATGGGTGAATCGCACATTTGGAATGAAAGCCCAGGCTCGCCGAGGCTTTGGTCTCTTGCCGCAAGCCGTCTGAGTTGGCGATGTCGAAGTACGGCGAATCGATCACCGCGATTCCGGTTGCCGCAGCCGCTTGAACGAGACGCGACCGCACCCACAAGAGCGGCCCCCAGGCCGGTTCCGCGCCGAGATCGGCGGCCATATCCGCGGCGCCGAACAGCAGCGCCGCAGGCGCGACATCCGCGCGATTAATTTCGTTTAGCAACTCGACGCCCTTGGCCGTCTCGATTGAGACAATGATTTCCACTGTCTTTCCGGCCTCGCGTAGCAGAGAGGCAACCATTTCGATCTCTCCCGCCGATTCGCACTTGGGCAGGATCAAATAGTCAGGCTGGGCGAAACTGCTGAGCAGCGATTGCAAATCGTCGAGCCCTGCTCTCGATCTGAGCGAATTGATTCGCAGCGCGCATTGAAACTGTTGAGGCCGCTCCGCAAGATAATGGCGTGCGGCATTTCGTGCTTGGTCTTTCGCGGAAGGAGCAACCGAGTCTTCGAGGTCGATGATCAACGCGTCCGCGCCGACCTCGGCTGCTTTGCCGAACCGGTCGGCCTTGGTTGCGGGCGTGAAGAGCCAGCTCCTGAGCGAACCTAATGCCCGCTTATTCGTCATCGCGATATTTCTTCAACAGGTTGCGCGCGATGATCAAGCGCTGCAATTCGTTCGTGCCTCCACCGATGACGACCAGGGGCGCGTCCCGATAATAACGCTCCACCGCGAAATCCTTAGAGTATCCATTGGCTCCGAGGATGCGCATCGCCTCGAAAGAAACTTCGGCCGCGGTCTCGGTCGCGAAGAGCTTGGCCATACCTGCTTCCAAATCGCACCGCTCGCCACGATCCCTTTTTTCGGCGGCCGAGTAGATCAACAGACGCGAGGCTTCGATCCGCGTAGCCATGTCGGCAAGCTTGATCTGAATCGTCTGGTGCTCCGCGATCGGTTTACCGAAGGTCACGCGGCGTTGCGCGTAACGGATCGCATCTTCGAACGCCGCCCGAGCGATGCCTAATCCTCGCGCCGCAACGTTAAGGCGCTCGGACTCGAGCCCGGTCATCACTTGCTTGAAACCGTGGCCTTCGATCCCGCCGATCAAATCTTGTACGGGGACCGGAAAATTATCGAAATGGAGCTCACAGGTCTCGACGCTCTTGTACCCAAGCTTGTCGATATCTCGGCCGACTGTTAAACCAGGCGCACCTTTCTCGATGATGAACGCGCTCATGCCACGATGTGCCGGTTGCGCGGCGGGATCGGTTTTGGCAAGCAACAGAAATGTGTTGCCGTGCCGGGCATTGGTGATCCACATCTTCGACCCGCGAATCCGGTACACGTCTCCGTCTCGCGACGCCGTTGTGCTGATGTTCTGTAAATCCGTTCCGGCGTTGGTTTCGCTCAGGCAGATTCCGCCGCGTCTTTCGCCAGTTGCCAGGCTCGGCAAATAGCGGCGCTTCTGGTCGTCGGCGCCGAAGTGCACGAGTACGTCGCACATCACGGAATTGCTTCCGATGATTCCCGCGAGCCCCAGCCAGCCACGGGAAATCTCCTCGAACACCATGGCCAAAGTTGTCGTGTCGACATTCGCGCCGCCGTACTCTTCGGGAATGTTCAAGCCGAAGAGTCCCATCGCTTGCATCTGCCGCACCAGTTCGTGCGGATATTCGTTGCGATGCTCCAACTCGGAGGCAACGGGGATGACTTCCTTCTCCACGAATTTGCGCACCGTGCTGACGATCAGCTCTCGCTCGCTGAGTGCTGATTGATTCTCAGCCACAGACGCCTCCGCGGATAAGATCTTCGATCTCGGATTCGTCGAATCCGGCTTCGCGAAGAATGTCGCGGCTGTGCTGCCCAAGTGCGGGCGGTGGACCTTGGATCTCGGGAGGAGTTGCCGAGAGACCGATCGGCAGGCGGGGAACTAAAGCGGGCGCTTCGCCATTTAGCGCGACCTCTTCAAGCTGGTTCAGAGCGGCCGTCTGCCGGTCCTCGATGACCTGCACCGCGTTTTGAACCGGATCGTTGGCGATATCGTGCCGATCAAAAATCTCAGACCACTCCGCCGCAGGCTTTGTTCGCAGCGTCTCGCACATGAGCTGTTCCAGAGCATCGACATTGCGCACACGATCCACGTTGGTTCGAAAGCGCGGATCTTCGCCCAGGCCCAAATTCCCCAGCGCTTCGCACAACCGGCGGAACGCCTTATCGCTCGAGATTCCGATCATGATCGGCCCGTCTTCGGCTTCGAACTGACCATACGGCGCGAAAGCGGTGTGACGAGCGCCCTGCCGCGTAGGATTCGCATTGGCAAATTGCCGGTAAAGCAAGTGATACGACATGAGCATGATGCCGGTCTGAAATAGAGATGCATCCACGCGCTGGCCCTTTCCGGAGCGCTGGCGTTCCAGCAGCGCGGCCAGTATCCCGAGCGCCATCCAAACTCCCGTACCCAAGTCGAGGATGGAAACTCCCGAGCGCATGGGCGCGCTGTCTCCGGATGCTCCAGTCACGCTCATAATTCCGGTGCGGGCTTGCAGGATTGCGTCATAACCGGGACGCGTAAAGTCGGGACCGCAAGGGCCGTAAGCGGATAGCGAAGCGTAGATGATGTCGGGTTTTTGAGCGCGGATGGAAGCTTCGTCGAGCCCCATAGCCGCGGCTTTTCCGCCTCGAAAATTCTCCAGGAAAACATCGCAGGTGGAGGCGAGCCGCAGAACGGCCTCGCGTCCAGCGGGCTTCGAAAGAGCGATGGCGATCGAACGCTTGCCGCGATTCAAGGTTGTAAAGTACGCGCCAAACGCGCCCCGGTGCGGCCCCATGGCACGCGAGTCTTCGCCCGTGCCGGGACGCTCGACTTTGATGACGTCCGCGCCGAGGTCGGACAGCGTCATGCTCGCGGCCGGTCCCGCGACGATCGTGCTGAGATCGAGGACGCGGATGCCGGAAAGAACGGAGGGACGCCGCTCGGGCGCCTCAGGAGTGTGCAAGCCCAATGTTATTACAGACGATTAGTATATCCGTTTGTGTCCCGCCGGCAATCAGTTCGCTTGGAGGTACATTATCGTTTATCACCGCGGTTCCCGAAGTCGTTCGGCAGTTCCCGGCTTTCGCCATCCGCGGGCTACTATAATTGCTCCTGCATGCTCGCGCTTGCCAAACACGGCTGGAGGTCCTGGAAGAACGCGAAGGGCGTTGCCGCGCTGGCAGTGTTGGCCTTATCGGCCGGTGTAGGATCGGCGACTGCCATATTCAGCGTGGTCAACGCGGTGATGCTGCGGCCGGCACCATGGCAAAACGGCAAGCGGTACGTGGCGCTGTTTGGCACCTCGACCCACGAGTTGAGCAAGTATTCGTGGTCGTCGATGTCATGGCCGGATTTGCTCGACTTCGAGCAGCGGACGCGCAGCTTCGACAGCTTCGGCGTTTACCTGCCGAGAGACTTCAGCCTTACCTCCCCTGGAGAACCGCAGCACTTGAAAGGCGTCGAGGTGTCGCCGGGATTTGTGTCGGGCCTGGGCGTTTCGCCGGTAGTAGGCCGATGGTTCAGTGACGCGGACACAGCGCAGAACGGATTCAACCTAGCCGTCGTATCGACTGCCTTGTGGGAGCGGTTGGGCCGGGGCGCGGGCATTCTTGGCCAAACCCTTACGATCGACGGGAAGCCGTACAGTGTCACCGGCGTCATGCCGCCGCAGTTCCGGTTGCCGGTGTCCTATATCGGAGGCGGCGAATATCGGACCGACATTTGGGTTCCGATTCATCCCGAAGGCGCGGCGAAGACTCGCGAGTACGCTCCGTACTTGT
>JASHRP010000157.1 GCA_030037375.1 Bryobacteraceae bacterium
GACCTGCTGGCCGGAACGGGCGCGGCGAACTCCTCCGACGTTCACGCGCGGATGATCGAGGAATTGATCCGGATGTTCGAGGCGCAGAGACTGGTCGCGCTGAATACGCTGTTCGATCTGGCGAGCAACCTTGACAGCGTGAGCAAGGGCGAAAAACTGAACACCGCCCTTGCGGGGAAACTGGCTACGCGCATCACGGAAATTCAATTGCCTCGCGGAACATTGACGGAGCAGGAACAGTCCGCGCTGGCTTTCGGGTACTGGGTAAACAAGCACGTCGATGCACAGCGGAAGCTCAACTTGCGCGCGGCGATCGAGAAGGCCGCGAACGATCCGCAGAAGTTGAAGGACCTGCGGGGCCAGCTTGCGCCGTTCCTTCGCGATACGCTGGTCGGCTTCAACTACGTTTTCTACGCTCCTCCGGGCGCGCAGGTGCTGAACACCAATCCGTTGTTCGTGCGCAGTCACGATTTCTTCGGCGCTGAGAACGCGCAGTTGACCTGGAAGGAAACGCAGGTCTACGGCTCCGGCTGGCCGGAGAATGCGGGAGGGAGGTTGACGGGATCGCTGGCGGATCTGCCGTATGCGCTCGCGCAAGCCGAGCAGAACTTCCTCATTCCGACAAAGGAACAGGCGCTGATCTGGGGCGACCTGGTCCCGCAGATGATCGTGACGGCGGTGATTCCGCGATGGTGGAACGTTACGCCTCTGCAACTGCATTGGGTGAACATGAACATGGCTTACGCGGAGGCGCTGTTGGGCGATGCCGCGCTGAACGCCTCCACGCGGACGAAAGTAGAAGCGGCGCTGGCGCATTATGCTTCGCCGGGCAGGCTGCGAAGAATCGATACGCTGCTGACCAGCGGCGATGTTCCGGGCGCGCTCGAGGAAGTGGTTCCATCGGAGCTGTACCAGCTCGCGGGGAGTCTCGCTCCGGCCGATAAAGATTCGCCGTTGGCGGCTTCGGTGCGGCGATTGGCTAGCGAGAATCCACAGCAGTTAAGCGCCGCCGCGATTTCCCGCACGTTCGGGTCGCCCAAGCCATCGCTAGCAAACTCTTTTCAGCCGGAGTTGCTGAACCTGCGGACTTTCCCGACATTGATGGGATACTCCAGCCGGATTTTGGCGGAGAGCTGGGAATCCAACTTACTTTATTACGGGGCGCTGGCGGATCAGGTTCATGCGGCTCCGGCGGAGCTGAATGTGCTTGTGCCGGAGTGGACTCAGCAGACGGTGCAAACGATCTTCGCCACTCATCTCGAGGATTGGCCGGCGCTGCTGCGGTCGTTGCGGACGGTGGGGAATGAGGTGCGGGACCAGGCTCGCAAGGAACGATTGCGCGCCGCCGCTAATCAATAAACAAACGGAGGAGACGGCCTGGATGCGTAAACTTTGGCTTATTTTCCCGGTGGTGGCGCTGGCCTTGGCGCAGGATCGTCCCACGTTCAAGGTCAAGGTGGACATGGTGGTGCTGAGCTTCCAAATCACGGACAGCAAGGGCCATTATGTGAACGGCCTCAAGCCTAAGGATTTCAAGATTAGCGAGGATGGGATCGCGCAAAAGATCAACACTTTTTCGGAAGGCTCGCAACCGCCCATGGCGTTGGCCGATGACGGCAATTTGAAACCGGCTGCCGCCGCGGTTCCCGGAGCGGTCGAAACGATCGTAACTCCAGAGGAACGTAACGCCTCGCTGGTCGGAACGAGCGTATTCGTACTATTCGACACCAGCAATTACATGTATCGCGGATTCGTTTACGCTTCCGACGCGATCGCGGATTTTATCCGCGGTTTGGATCGAGCCGATTCGGTGGCGGTGTACACGTACAGCCGCAATCTCTCTCGCGCCGCGCCACTTTCGAAAGAGCGCGACAGCGCGGTGATGGGTCTGCGCAAAGCCGTGGCGGGAGACGATTCGGCGCTGTACAACGCGTTGCTGTTGACGCTGCGCGACGCCGCGAAGGTGCCGGGACGGAAAGTGGTGATCGTGTTTTCGAATGGTCCGGACAACGCGAGCATGGTCTCGCCGGACGATGTGCGCGCGGTCGCGGAAGACGAAGGCATTCCGATCTACGTGATCTCGACCAATGAGGTGAACAAGGACGCGATTTCGTCGAACGTATTCAAGCGCATCTCCTCGCGGACCGGAGGCAAGGCGTATTTCGCGCGGACGTGGCAGAAGCAAGTGGAGGCGTTCGAGGCGATTCGCGAGGACCTCGGGAACTCCTACACGATCACGTATTATCCGCAGCCGAACCCGAACGAGGGGTTCCGCAAGATCGCGGTGGATATCGTGTCGGACGTGGGCAAGAAGTATCGAGTGCAGGTGCGGCCGGGGTATCGGCCGAAGGGCGGATTTTAATCCGCGCAGTTTGGGAGTGAAGACAGGTCGCGTGCACGCTGTGCTTCCGCGAATGCGCTTCTAGGGAGCTCCCGATCCGTTTATTTTCCCCGCAACGGCGCGGGTTCCACTGTAAGGCTCGCGGAACTCCCCAATCGTCTTAACGTTGCTGCCTGGTTGCCCGGGGCGAAAACAGCTAGGTGGATTGGAAGCCGATCAGAGCGCCAACCTCTCTGACTGGAGGATAGAGCTAGGCGCACGTGCAGGGTCTTTGTTGGAGCGGTATGTAACTGTTGCGCCTGAGGAAAGAGTTTCGAAATTCTGACGATTGACGAGAGATGTTACGCCCCAGGCCACTATACTGTAGGGGACGGCATGCCGAACGAAGAAGCAATAACGAAGGCGGATCTGGAAAACGTTGTCCTGCGGATTCAGGCGGACATCGAGAGCGTGGAGTCGCGGATTCGACAGGCCACCAAGACGGACATCGAAAACGTCATCGACCTGATCCAGCAGGTGATCGAGCGGATGGACCAGCGATTTGAGGCGGTGGACCGTCGCTTCGATACGGTTGAAAGCCGCCTGGATAAACTGGGAGACGGTGTGGCTGGGGTGGAGATGCAAATGTCAGGCGTGACGCGCTGGTCGGAGCGCATCGACCGGGATCAACTCGCGATCCTCAGCACTCAAAAAGCTCAACAGATTGCGATCGACAATTTAGCCGATCGGATCACACGCCTCGAACGGCGTCCGCAGAACTGATCCTAAGGGCGCGCGGTTTCGAGCGGCTGGTCGGTCTGAAAATACTTCTTGTAGGCTCCGATCCAATCGGCGGAGATGTCGCGTTGGGCTGTGGCGAGATCGACTTGGCCCTGGCACACCAGATCCCGCAGGCGATTTTCCAACGCATCCTTCACTCGCGCGTTCCAGACGGTTTCCGAATAGGATTGGGGCCACAGGTTGTGAATATCGTCCGCGCCGCCGAGGGCGGGCGTGATCAGATAATCGACTTCATAGCCGCGAGCCTGTGCGCCAGAGATGCCGTACTCGGCGAAAACCTGCCGCTCAAGCGAGGCGGAGACCGACCGGTTGTTGGGCTGAGACGCCGAGCAGACCTGATTGCGGCTGGTCAGGATGGTAGCGCCTGGAGTCAGCGAAGAATTGGGAACGGAGAGAGCGAGTCGCGGCGAGGAATGCGGCGCGCGCAGACGGCCGATCATGATCGTCACCAGCGCCGCTGCGATCAATACAGCCGCGGCTTGGGCCCAGAGCGGAGGGAGTTTGCTGGAGGATGCGGCTCGCGACGGCAGGGGCAGCTCGGCCAGGCGAGCCTTCAGCAAAGCTCGCGGCCCGGCTGCGGACGGTAGCGCAGGATTGTTCCGCTGGTGGACGCGCATGAATACGGCAACGGCGGATTCGATCTCCTGGCGTCGGGATCGGCAACTCCAACACGATTGAAGGTGGCGCTCCACGGCGTCAGCCGCGCGATCGTCAAGCTCGCCGTCAATGACGCGCAGGAGATCCTCGTCAGAGATATGGATTTGTTCGAGATCCATTCGAGCCCTCCTTCGACAAGGTCACCGGTCTGCCGCGCGAGCAAGCCGCGCGAGCGATCGGCTAAGCGACATCGATACCGCGCCAAGCGACATGCCCAAGACCTGCGCGATTTCGCGGTAGCGCAGGCCTTCGGCGCGCAGAATGAGACAGCGGCGATCCTGCTCCGGCAGGACGCGGAACACGGCCAGCACGCGCTGCTGCGCCTGATTGCTGGCGAACTGATCCTCGGGATTGGGCGCGGGGTCGGGGAAAGCGGCCGTGGCATCGGTGGAATTCGAATCCACGAAATTCGAGGCGGCGCGGCGCTTCAAGGCGAGGTTGTGAGCGACGCGGAAGACCCAGCCTCGAAGATTGGCGCGCGATTTGCCTTGTTGCAAATGGCGGAACAGCGAAAGGAAGACCTCCTGGACTACCTCTTCGCCGTCTTGCACGGGAACGCCGAAGGAGAGCGAATAGCGCAGGAGAGGAGCGCGCAATTGGTCGAATAGGTCGACGATCTCCTGTTCGAGCGGGGAGAGGCTTCGGGAGCTTGTCTCACGAGCTAGCAGCAAGATCGATTCGTTGGCGGCGTCCATCTTCTTCGGGAGCGGTCTGCGTTAATCGACCAGGATACTAGTTCTCGACCGGCTTTTGCTCCGCGTGATCGATGACCAGGAAGGGAGCGGTGCGCTTCGTCTCTTCCAGCTTGAGGCCGAGCTGCTTTTCGACGGCTTCGAAGACGGTTAGGCCACTGATCGGCTCCGAGGGGTCTCCGTCGGGGCTGCGGCCGCGCAGGTTGATTTGCGCGGGGTTGATGAGGCTGAAGGTAAGAGCGAAATCGTATCCGCCATCCAGCCCCGTCTTGTCGAGAACCGGATTTCGAATGTAGCCGCTGGCGATGTATTGAAGGTTCTCCGCGAACTGCGCCATGGTCATGTTCTGGAAGACGATGGTGCGAGACGGGACGGGACCCTGGTTCCTCGTGTCTGCCGGGCCGTTGGTAAATTTTGTCCGGCTCGCGGGGTCGGCTTTCTTGATTTTCGGTTTGACCGCCACAAGCGTATACGCGGTCGCGGGCCGGTCCTCCATATGGGAGACCAGCTTGAAGCGTTCCGCGAGCAAGGCGCGCATCATAGCCCAGATGGTGTCGATATCAACCGGGCCGGGTCCATTGCCGTTTGAGGGCCCGGTCGCGACGGTGCCGGCGGGGGCCCTGGCGATCACGTCGTAGCGGTCGGTATCCATCCATTTTTGAGCTCCCACGATCATGTCGTTGTTGACGCTCCATGCTTGCTGGATCAGCATTTTCAGGGGAAGGCCGGTGACATTCACGCGGCCGCCCGGTTGAATCTGGATACCCATGCGGCCATTCAGGTCCGGCGAGCTGGGTCTCACTTCAGCGACATCAAATTCAACTGGCGCGGCTGGAATCTTGGCGTCTACATCAGGAGAGTTCGGGGTAGGCGTCCGGTTCACGCTTTCAACCACGACGACGGGCAAGGGGACTCTGATGGGGTCCAGCTTCAGGCCGAGCTGTTTGTCGAGCGCGTCCGCGACCGAGATATTCTCGGACTGCGCGGGCGCGCCATTCAGGATGATCAGGCCATTCAGCGACATCTTGAACTCGAAATCGAAGGCGCCAGTGAGCTCGGTTTTGTCGATCACCGGGCTGGTCTTCAGAAAGTCCGCAGCTCCGGGCATGGTGCGGAGACTTTCGGCGAATGCCGCCATGGTCATGTTGCGGCAAGTAACCCCGAGCATCGGCGCGGATGGAAGAGGAGCGGGGCCACCATCGGCGGCCGGGGCGGGAAGGCCCTGAAGACCGAACTTGCAGCCGCTATCGCCCGAACCGTCCGCATCTTTGAGTTTGGGCTTGCCTTTGCCGACGGTCAGCGCGAAGGCGGGCATTTGCTGGGTCTCCTTGTGCGCGACCAGCTTGAAGCGATCGGCCAGCAGCGCCTGCAGCATTAGCTTGGCGGAATCGAAGTTGGTTCCAGGCGGCATCTTGGCGCGCAGGTCGAAGCGGTCGTACTCGAGCCAGCTTGGCCCGCTCAGGACCTTGTCGTTGTCGACGCCATAGGCTTTCGCGATAAAATCCACCATGCTGGCGGTGCGCAGCTCGTAACGGCCGCCGCTCAGGTAGGGGCCTCGGGCAGCCTGGATTGCACTCTTCGGGCTGGTCTGGATCGCCGCTTCTTCAAATGCCGATTGAGCCGGGGTTTGGCTGAAAGCCGCGCCCGTCAATAGGGCGGCCAAGCACATGCGAGTTGCTACACGCATTCTCTTCACCTCCGTCAAAAGAAGGACGAGATAGTAGACGCGGAAGTCCAAATTCCGTGACCGTTTATTTTCGGTGACCTTTATTCTGGTTTGGGCGAATTTCCCAGTGTGCCGGAACGGCCCGGATTACGGAGGGCGCTAGCCGGGCAAGTCATTGATAATGAAGAAGCGATCCTGGGAGGTAAAATTGCCAAACGTTTGCGGCGGTTCGTTCGTCCTTATCTGATAATGCGACGACTAGCGCTCCCCGCGTTCGTGTGCGCCATCGCTTTGGCGCAAAATGGCGGGCACAAGGTGCGCGCCACCGGCGTCATAAGAGCTGTGCACTCCGTGCTGGTTCAGGTTCCGCGGATCGAAGGGCAGGGCGGTCAACTCACGCTGGCTACTCTGATCGAGAACGGCGAGACGGTGCACGAGGGCGACTCCGTGGCGACCTTCGACCGCACCAATCAGATCCGGTTGCTGCGCGAGGCGCAGGCCAAATTCGATGATCTGGGCCATCAGGTGGAGCAAAAGCAGGCCGAGCATAACAGCAACGTGGAGAAGCGGACTTCGGATTTGCTGGGCGCGGAGGCCGATTTGAGGAAAGCCGAGATCGAGATTCGCAAAGGGCCGATTCTCAGCGAAATCGACAAGCAGAAGAACCAGGTGAAGCTCGACGATGCGCAGGAGCATGTGGCGAGCCTGAAGCGATCGAGCGCATTTCACGATCAGGCGGAACTGGCCGAGATCAAGATTCTGGAGCTGCAGCGCGACCGGCAGCAAGTGGCGGTGGATCGCGAGCAGACCAACATGACCAAGCTGGCGGTGAAGGCCCCGTGGAACGGGATGGTTGCGCTCGAAAACGTCTGGCGGAATAACTCGATGGGCCACGCGGAGGAGGGCGATCAGTTGTGGCCGGGACAGCCTCTGTTGCGGCTGTTCGATCCGACGGAGATGGAAGTGGAGACGGATGTCGGCGAGCCCGATGGCGGAGTGCTGGTTCCGGGAGCGACGGCTGTGGTTCACCTGGACGCGTTTCCGGATGTGACGTTCGGAGCGCATTTTACGAATTCGAATCCGGTGGCGACCTCGCCGCTTGGAACTTCGGTTAAGACGTTCAGCGCCCGGTTCCGGCTGGACCGCGGCGATCCGCATCTGTTGCCCGATCTTTCGGTGGCGTTGGATATCGCAGGTCCGGCGGAGGCTCCGCGATGAAGAAACTGCGGCTGTGGATTCGATTGAGCGCCGGCCTGCTCCTGGTAGCGGGATCGGGCTTCGCGATTCGTGAGTACCAGCGGACGAAAGAGCGCGCGGAACTGCCGGTGGCGACGGCGCGCAAAGGCGATTTTCTGGTGATGGTGCGATGCCGGGGCGAATTGACGGCGAGAAGATCGGAGCAAGTGGTGGCTCCCGTGGATGTGCCGGATTTGCAGATCGTGTGGCTCGCGCCGGCGGGCGGGGAAGTGAAGACCGGGCAGACCATCATCAAGTTCGATCCGAGCAAGTCGCAACAGGATTTGAAGGAGAAGCAGGCGGCGCTGGAGCAAGCGCAGGCCACGCTTGAACAGGCGCAATCGCAGGCGCTGATCCAGGACGAGCAGGACAAGCTGGATCTGGCGACGGCGAATTATGAGGCGGAGAAGGCGAAGCTGGAGGCCTCGAAAGCGGCGATCGTGAGCGCGATTCAAGGGCAGGAGAGCACGATCGACCTGGGGTTGGCGGAAGAGAAGCTAAAGGTGGAAAAGGCTTCGATCGAGCTGCACAAGAAATCTAACGAAGCGAAGATCGCGTCACTAACGAGATTGCGGAACGCGGCACAGGCATGGGTGGACTTGACCAACCACCAACTCGAGCAGATGGAGATGAAGAGCCCGCTCGACGGCGTGATCAACTATGTTCCGAATTATTCGCAGGGATGGGTGAACGCGCAGCCGTTCAAAGTAGGAGATCACGCGGTGCCGGGCGGTTTGCTGGCGGAGATCCCGGATCTTTCGACGCTGGAAGTGGAGAGCAAGGTGGATGAGGTCGACCGGGGAAAAATCGCCGTGGGCGATCAGGTGCTGGTGCACGTCGACGCTTTTCCGGAGAAGACGCTGAACGGGACGCTGAACTCGGTTTCGCCGCTGACCGAGCAGAGCTTCAACGAATGGCCGCCGACGCGCAGCTTCCGCGCGTTCGCGAAGCTGGACAATCCGGACGCGCGGATGCGGCCGGGGATGAATGCGGGCGCGGACATCGTGCAAGCGAAGCTGCCCGGCGCGATCAGTGTTCCCGCCAAGGCGTTGTTTACGCGCGATGGGAAACCGACGGTATATGTGAGAGGGCCGGATGGGCAGTACGCTCCGGCTGCGGTCACGATCGCTGCTCGCAATCCGGACGAAATCGCGGTGGAGGGAATCGGAGAAGGAACCGTTGTGGCGTTGACGGAACCGCAGCAGCGGGAGAACCAGTGAGCTCCACGACGCAGCCGGCTGTAACGGAAGATCCGGCGAGCCAGCGGCAGCCGCCGGAGACGCCGCGACGCCGTGAGAGGCGGTTTCCCGTCAAACGATTGGTGTTCGGGCTGGTGCTGGTTTGCGCGATTGGCGGAGCGTCATGGTACGCGTCGAAGTATGGGGCGACAGCATATCGCACGATCGTGTCGGGTAAGGAGATCGAGATTCCGACGGTACGCGTGCAGCGCGGCGACGTGAGCCTGGCGGTAACAGCGAATGGAGAGATTCGCGGCGGAGATCCCGAGGTGATGACCGCTCCGCAGACCGGCGGCGGCGATTTGCACATCACGATGCTCGCCGATAGCGGGCAGCCGGTGAAAGAGGGCGATGTGGTGGTGCAGTTCGATACCACGGAGCAGGAATACAAGCTGCGGGAAGCGGAAGCGGATTTGGCGGAGGCGGAGCAGCACATTGTTCAGGCGACCGCGCAGCAGTCGGCGGATGAGGAAGAAGATCATTACGCGTTGCTGAAGGCGCGCTCCGACGTGAAAACTGCCGAGTTGGAGGCTCGGAAGAATCCGCTGCTCCCGGCGATTACGGCGCGGCAGAATGAGCTCGCGCTGACGAACGCCCGCGATCACTTGACGCAACTGGAAAGCAATCTCGCCAATCGTAAGGCGGGGAACCAAGCTGCCATCGCCATCCAGCAAGCGGGAAAGAGCAAAGCCGAAGCGGAGGCGACGACCGCGCGCGAGAACATCCAAGCGATGACGCTGAAGTCCAAACGCGCGGGTTACGTGGCGCTGAGGCAGAACACGAACGTCGGGATTTTATATTACGGCGCGACGGTGCCGGTGTTTCAAGTGGGCGATGCGGCGCGGCCTGGAATGGCGATCGCGGATATTCTGGATCTGCGCAACTGGGAACTGGGTGCCAACGTGGGCGAGCTCGACCGGGGACATTTGTCGCTGGGGCAGAAGGTCGACGTTTCGGTTGTCGCGGCGCCGGGACGGCCGTTCGCGGGTCATGTGAAGGAGTTGGGAGCAACGACGGGCCCGCCGTGGGATCGCCATTTCGAATGCAAGATCGGGCTGGACAATCCCACGGCGGAGCTGCGGCCGGGAATGAGCGCGACGATCGTGGTGACAACGGATGAGATGCACAACGTGCTGTGGCTTCCGGCACAGGCCTTGTTCGAAAGCGATGGGAAAACGTTCGTCTACGTCCAGAACGGGAAGAGCTTCGCCACCAAAGACGTCACGCTGGTGCGACGAAATGAGACTCGCGTGGTGATCACCGGGATTGACGAAGGGCAAATGGTGGCCCTGGCGAATCCCGCCGAGATGACGCAGAAGAAATCCGGCGCGGCGGGGTCGGTCCCTTCGCTCACTAAGTGAGTTGAGAGCCGGATAGAAATCACCCAATGGCTGGCCCTTTCCGCTATCTAGCCGAATTCGGAATGGCGGTGGAGAATCTGTGGGCGCAGAAAACGCGCACGGTCCTCACCTGCCTGGGAATTATTTTCGGCGTGGGCGCGGTGATCGGGATGCTGGCGATCGGAGCCGGCGCGCGTGAAGAATCGCTGCGGTTCATCGAGCAGTTGGGCGTTCGCAACTTGCTTATCGAATCGCGGCCCGCGACAAGCGAGCAGGAGTTGCAGGAACGGCGGCGCTCTTCTCCCGGGTTGACGGAGCGCGACGTGCGAATTCTCAAGTCCAATGTGGACGCGATGGAATTGATCTCGGCGCGGCGCAGCATGCATCCGGCGCGGGTGTTCCCCAAACCTCCGCAGGACTTGCCGGAATTGTACGGAGTACGGCCGGCTTACGCGCAGATCCACCACTGGGCGCTCGAAGAGGGCGACTTCTTCAACAAGAAGGACGATGAAGCGAGCGCGGCGGTGTGTGTGCTCGGCGAGAAGGCGAAGATCGCGCTGCTGGGTTATGTAAATGCCACTGGACAGTTCGTGAAGATCAACGAAACATGGCTGCGCGTGACAGGCGTCTTGAAGGATCAAGCGAGCTCAGGATCGGGGACCGCGCAGTCGGTGGATCCGAACTTCATCGTCTACATTCCGCTGAACACGTTTCAATACCGGTTTTTCGATAACGGAGGAAGCTTCAAGGACGATTTGGACGGCGTGGATCTGGAGCTGAAGCAGGGCGCGGATAGCGTGAACGCGGCGAAGGTGGTGAGCGCCATTTTGAACTCGACGCATCACAACACCGCGGATTTCGTGGTGACGATTCCGGCGGAACTGCTGGCGGAGCAGCAACGGGCGCAATCGATTTTCACTTACGTGATGGTGGCGATTGCGGCGATTTCGCTGCTGGTGGGCGGGATCGGAATCATGAACATCGTGCTGGCGACGGTGATGGAGCGGACGCGCGAGATCGGAGTGAGGCGCGCGACGGGCGCGCGGCGTGGCGACATCGTGCGGCAATTCTTGCTGGAATCGGTCCTGATTTCGGCCGGAGGAGGAATTGTGGGGATTGCATTTGGATATTTTCTGGCGTGGCTGATCGCGCGCGCGGCGGAATGGAAGACGATTGTGACGCCGTCTTCCATCGTGATCGCGTTCGGGGTTTCGATGGCGGTGGGCGTGATCTTCGGCATTTATCCGGCGCGGCAGGCTTCGAGGATCGACCCAATCGAGGCTCTGAGGTATGAATAGGCGCGTGGTCGCTCTCCTGACAATCCGGGCGGCGCTGCTGGCGCTTGCGCCGCTGCCGATGCTCGCGCAGAACGCGCTGGTTCCCGGCTGGTTCAAGGAGCGATTCAATCCGCAGACGACTGAGGTTCGTCAGGTGCAGGGCCTGTCCGATCACATCGTCGACGGGAAGCTGCATCTGCAGCTTAAAGATTTCCTGGAGCTGGTGCTCCAAAATTCGACGGACGTGAATCTGACGCGCGTGGACGTGTTCAACGCGTCGGATCAGATCCTGGCGGCGCAGGCGGTTTACGATCCGACTCTATCGCTGGGATTCAACACTCTTCGATCGATCGCGCCGCAATCCAGCCAGATTAGCGGCGCGAGCACGCTCAGCACGCTGACGCAGAACTCGTTTCTAAACTATCAGCAGATTCTTCCCCAGGGCCAAACGGTCAACGCGGGTTTCGACGCGGCGAAGAACTCGACCAATAGCGCGTTCAACTTTTTGAATCCGAATATCGCGAGCACGATGAATTTTTCGGTGACGCAGTCGCTGTTGCAGAACCGGAATAACATTTTACGCAGCGCGCCGATTCAGATCGCACGGACACAGCTCAGGATCACCTCCAGCCAAAGCGAGGCGCACATTACGGATTTAGTCGCCGCGGCGGCTGGTCAATATTGGGATGCGATTCGCGCGCGCGACAACATCGGAGTGGAGCAGCAGACGGTGGATCTCGCGCAGAAATCGTATGAGCGGGACAAGAAGGCTCTGGATCTGGGCGCGCTGGCGAGCCTGGATATCTTTCAATCTCAGACGCAGGTAGCGGAACGGAATCGCGATCTGGTGGCGGCGCGGTACGCGTATCTTCAGGCGCTCGACGGTTTGCGAAGATTGATCGGCGCGGATTTGACGGTGGAGCTTCGAAGGACGGAGCTGGTGCTGGAAGACGATCCATCCGTGCTGCCGGACCGGGCAACGATTCTGCCGCTGGAAGATGCGCTGGCGGCGGCGAACCGGGTGCGGCCTGAACTCGACGCGGCGCACCGCAGGGTGACGGTGGACGATTTGAATGCGCGTGTGGCTCGGAATCTGCTGCTTCCGCGCGTCGATTTGACGCTGCAGGCTTCGGTGAGCGGATTGGGCGGGGATCAGGTCGCCATCGTGGGACCTCTGGGAATTACGACTCCGGCTTCTTCGAGCGGATTTGGCACGACGCTGGGGCAAGTGTGGGCGTTCAATTATCCAAGCTACGGCGCTGGAGTGCAGGTCACGTTGCCGCTGCACAGCCGGAGCGCGCAGGCGCAATTAGCGGACTCGCTGGTAAACAAAGTTCGCGACCAATACACGGAACGGCAAGTGGAGCAGCAGATCGTTCTCGACGTGAAGCAGGCGATCGATTCGTTGGAGCTGGCCGATGCGAGCATCGATGCGGCGAAGCAGGCCCGCGATCTGGCGCAAAAGAACGTGGAGGCGGAGCAGCAGAAGTATGAGCTGGGATCGATCACGGCGTTCGAGGTGCTCGATTCACAAACGCGGCTGGCGACCGCGGAGAGCGCGCTGTTGAATGCGTACGTGGGATATCAAGAGGCGTACGTGAATTACCAGCGGGCCACGGCGGTGCTGTTGGATGGTTTGGGGATGGTGCTGGAAACGCCGAGGGCGCGGTGAGCCGGTTCAGCGGAGCTGGCGATGGTAACAGAAGTGTTACCATGGATTGAAGGTGGTTGAGCTACGCGGCTACATCGACGAAAAAGGAAATCGCCCCTTTGCTCGATGGTTCGCAGAGCTTGATCACGAGGCTGCGGCGCGCGTGACGACCGCCCTCGCGCGACTTGAGCAAGGCAATTTCTCGAACGTTAAGGGCGTGGGCATTGGAGTCTTTGAATACAAGATCGACTTCGGCCCCGGTTACCGAGTTTACTTCGGTAAGGATGGAGGTCGGCTTGTGATCCTACTCGGTGGAGGCTCGAAGAGACGCCAGGCGAAGGACATTGCCGCCGCGCATGAGAGATGGCTGGATTACAAGCGACGCAAGAAACAGGAGACGCCCTGATGCCGCTGACGCATGATTTCAAGGAAACAATTCGCGCGAGAGCTCAGGCTGAACCTGAGTTCCGGCAGGCCTTGCTGCGCGAAGGGATCGAATGCATTATCAACGGCGACCTTGCGACGGGGAAGGCGCTACTGCGCGACTACGTGAACGCTACCGTCGGCTTTCAAAAGTTGGAGAAGCGTACCCACATTCCAGCCAAAAGCCTAATGCGCATGCTCGGGCCGAAAGGAAGTCCTTCGGTCGAAAACCTTTCGACGATCCTGACCGCTCTGCAGCGCACGGAAGGCGTGAAGTTTTCCGTCTCGACATCCGAGATCGGGTGAGTTACGCCAGGACGACCGGGACACAGCTCACGCTCAGTTTCGAGGCCGCGGCGGGCGGCCCTGAATATTTCGGACCGGCAAGTCAGTTATCTGTCGGGCTTTCTTCTATGTGATCGATGACGAGGACCGGCTCAGGGCGTTGGCGCTTCTCCAGCTTTAGCCCGAGTTGCTTTTCCAATGCATCAAACAGCGACACCGCTCCGCTCGGATCCGCTGAAACGCCGGCCGCTGGACCGCCACCCTTGCCGGCGCCCTTACCGCCGCCGTTCCCGCCTCCTCCGGCGAGGTTCGGAGGCGCAGGGCTGAAGCTCAGGCTGATGTCCCAAGAGCCTTTGATTCCGCTCGAGTCCGGCACAGGATAGTAAAGATAGAGCGGCGCGATGGTTTGAAGCTGCTCCGCGAATTGCGCCATGGTGATATTCTGGCAAGTCGCGATCATCGGCGGCGGCGGTCCGTCCGGAGCCCTTGGCGCGCGCGCCGTCTTGCATGCCGTGCGATTTGTGGAGTCGGCTCTTTTGAGCTTCGGTTTGTCCGCCATCAACGTGTACGCATCCATGGGCCGGTCCTCATAGTGCGCTTTCATCTTGAAGCGATCCACCAATAACGCGCGCATCATCGATTGAAGATCATAGACTCCATGGCTTTCGCCAAGAACGACGCCGGCAGGAGGCGCCTTCGCGACGATATCGAAGCGAGGCGAATCCCGGGTCAGCCATTTTGGCAGTCCCGTAAAGTCGCCGGGAACTCTGTTGATATCCCAAGCTTGTGTGAGCATGAAGAACAAGGGGACGCCGTGCGCCTCATAGCGCCCGCCGGGCAGAAATTGGCCCACGTCTTCATCTGTCCCCGGCTTACTCGGCCGCACCGACGCCACTTCAAACTCGACCGGCGGAGGAGGAGGCAAGGCTGTCGTAACCTCGGGCGAATTCGGGGTGGGTTTTTCGTTCACGCTATCCACGACGAGGACAGGCATCGGGACCTTTCCCGGCTCCAGCTTCAGGCCGAGTTGTTTATCCACCGCGTCGAAGATAGTGATGCCATCTGCGCCGGCTAGCGGGAGCGCGCGCTTATCGTTCCACTTGAGATCGAAATCCCAGGCTCCTTTGAGGCCGGTGGAGTTCAAGACGGGACCCGTGAGATAGGAGGCTGCCTGACCCAACGATGGTCCAAATTCCTGGACCATCTGACGCAGCATTAGAGCGAATTCCTCCATGGTGACGTTGCGGCAGGAAACCACGTTAGTCGGGATTGAGCCCGGACTCCGCGGTGGGAGCGGCGGGACTTGGCATCCGGGCTCGCCCGAGCCGACGGCTTCCTTCAATTTCGGTCTGCCCTTGCCCACCGAGAGAACGTATCCCTGGATGGGCCTCGTGTCCTTGTGGACAACCAGCTTGAATCGGTCGGCCAGCAGGGCCTGTAGCATCAGCTTTATCGCCTGCGGCGAGGTCGCCGGCGGCTCCTTGGCGATTACATCAAAATGGTCGAATTCGAGCCACGCCGGCCCTCCGGCCACCATCTCGGAATCGACGCCGTAAGCGGACTTGATCAGGTCCACCATCGTCGCCCGGCGAAGCTCGTATCGCCCGTCTCGAAAGAGGCCGCCCTCCAGGATTCGTGCGTTAGTGTCGTGCCCGCTGGTGTGAACATCGGCTATTTGGAATGAAGGCGCGGTCCGTGGACTTTGGGCAAATGCCAAGGCGGCAAGCAGGCTGGAACCGAATAATCCAATGGCTATTGCCGCCGCTCGCATGGCGCGATGATAGCAATTCGAATGCCGGAGAGTTTCGCCCAACCTAAGGGGACCCACAGTCAGTGTGGTTTGTATCGGCGGCACAACTGGGCCGCTTGCGCTCGCCGCATGAACAGCAGGTATATACTACCGTCGAGGAACGCAGAAAGGAGATCGGAATGTCCAGGATCAAGCTTCTGTATTGTACAGGTGCGGCGGCGCTGGCGATCGGGGCGTGGCTCATTGCGACGCAGGCCAACGTGAGTGCGCAACAGAGCAACACGGTGAAGGTGAAGGCTGATGAAATTGGCGGGGTGGTCGCGAGCTCGAAGGGTCCGGAGGCGGGCGTGTGGGTGATCGCGGAGACCGCGGACCTGGGCACGCGGTACATCAAGGAAGTGGTAACCGACGATCGCGGGCGATATCTGATTCCCGAGCTGCCGAAGGCGAAGTACACGGTGTGGGCTCGCGGTTATGGGCTGGTGGATTCTCCAAAGGCGCAGACGGAGACCGGAAAGCAGGTGGACCTCAAGCCGACGGTCGCGCCGGATGCGAAGACGGCGGCGAAATTGTATCCGGCGAATTATTGGTATTCGCTGATGAAGGTTCCGGACAAGAAGGAATTTCCGGGGACGGGTCCTTCGGGCAACGGCATCAATCCCGACATCAAGACGCAGGGGCAGTGGATTCACCTGGTGAAGACGGATAGCTGCGAATCCTGCCATCAAATCGGCAACGAATACACGCGGACGATTCCACCGATGTTTGCGAAGCTCGATTCTCCCGCGCAGGCGTGGCTGCGGCGGATTCAGTCCGGGCAAGCGGGCAGCGCGATGATGGGCGGGATCGGCCAGCTCGGGCAACAGCGCGCGGCGGCGGAGTTCGCGGATTGGACCACGCGGATCGCAAAGGGCGAGCTTCCGAGCGAGGCGCCTCCGCGGCCGCAGGGCGTCGAACGCGACGTGGTCATTACGCAATGGGACTGGGCCGATCCGACCGCATACTTGCACGACGAAATTTCGACCGACAAGCGCAATCCTACGGTGAATGCGCACGGGCTGATCTACGGATCGCCGGAGGAGAGCCGCGATTATTTGCCCGTGCTGGATCCGGTGCATAACACCCTCAGCCAGGTGAAGACGCCATATCGCGATGCGGATACTCCGGGTCAGCCGAAGCCGCTTCAGCCTTCGACGTTTTGGGGCGATGAAGCGATCTGGGATAGCCATACGACCGTTCACAATCCAATGTTCGACGGGCAGGGAAGGCTGTGGTACACGTCGCGAATTCGCGCGGCGAACGATCCGGCGTTTTGCAAGGCTGGTTCGAGCTTGATATCGGCGAAGCTCACGCCGGTGGAGCGGTCCGGGCGTCAGCTTGCGGTTTACGATCCGAAGACGCAGAAGACGGAGATGATCGACACCTGTTTCGCGACGCATCACCTTCTATTTGCCGAAGATGCGAACAACACGCTGTGGACCAGCAGCGGCGGAGGCGGCGGAGTGGTCGGTTGGCTGAACACGAAGATGTGGGATCAGACGCACGATGCGGCGAAATCGCAGGGATGGACGGCACTGGTGCTGGATACGAACGGCAACGGCAAGCGTGATCCTTATGTGGAATCGGAGCAGATGGTGTTGACGGCGCCCAGCGGTGAGAGCCTCGGGACGTCGCAGGCGGTGAATGTTAAGGTCGATCCTAATAAGGACACTCAGCTGAATGCGGCGTTCTATGGGCTGGGCATCGGCACGGATGGCGCGATTTGGGGCAGCGTGCTCGGGTTCCCGGGCGGGATTGTGAGGCTGAATCCGGGATCGAATCCGCCGGAGACGGCGCTCGCCGAATATTATGAAGTGCCATGGAATAATCCGAAGGCTCCGGTGTCGGGATTTTCGCCGCGCGGGATGGATGTCGATCGCAACAACGTGGTGTGGGTCGCTTTGGGAAGCGGCCACCTGGCGAGCTTCGACAGGAAGAAGTGCAAAGGCCCGCTAAACGGGCCGAAAGCAACCGGCCAGCACTGCCCGGAGGGATGGACGCTGTATCCGACGCCGGGTCCGAAGTTCAAGAACGTGACCGATTCGGGCAGCGTGGATTCACACTATTACGATTGGGTAGATCAGTTCGACACGCTGGGGCTCGGCAAGAATACGCCGATTGTCACGGGCAACGATTCGGATTCGCTGATCGCGCTGGTGAACGGGAAGTTCGTGATCATGCGGGTGCCGTATCCGTTGGGTTTCTTCGCGAAGGGCATGGACGGCCGCATCGACGACGCGAAGGCCGGCTGGAAGGGCAAGGGAGTGTGGACCACGTGGGGCACTCGCACGCCTTTCCACAGCGAGACGGGGAAGGGCACGATGCCGAAGGTGGTGCACTTCCAAGTTAGGCCGGATCCGCTAGCGGATTGACCGCGCGCCTCTATTTGGGCGGGAGACCGAGCAGCGTTCGGAATGCCGAATCATCGCTAAAGACGGCGAGGTCGTCCTCACCTCCGGCGGCTTTATCAGGAGTCGGTTCCATCAGGCCGGCCAGGAAGCTCTGATTGGACGGATCGAGACGAATTGCTTCGCGGGCAGCCGCGAATGCTTTATCGCGGATGGGTCCGAAGGGCGCTCCTTTGGGCTTTTCGGACGCAGCTTGTTGGCCGTAAGCGCAGGCAAGATTGACCCAGACTACGTCGCTGGGGAGGTTTGCCGCGGCCGAAGTATATTGCTCGCCGTAAGAAATCGCCTGCGTGAATCCTTGGGGCGGCGGTTCGTAGAGGTAGAGATACATGAGCGATTCGTAGATCTTGCGCCGAAGGTCAGGGTTGGGATGCGCAAATTCGACGGAGAGAGCGTCCAATAGCGCGGAAATAACGTCGCTTGAGGGCCGGTCAAGTGCTTCGAGAGCGGAAGCGTATTCGAAGCGAATCTGGGGATTGAACGGATCCTTGCCGATGGCGCTTATATACGCAAGGACAGCTTCTTGTTTGGATCCGGCGACCAGGTTGGCCCTGGCCAACTCCGCTGAACTTACGCCTCGGGCGAGCGCCTGACTGGTGGAAAGGTCCTTCAATCGCTGCGCGGCCGCGCTGCCAGCGTTCGCCACGGACGCCGAGCCAGTCCCGATCGCCGGAACGTTCAGGCCCAAACGCAGCGCCTGGATATCCGCATCGAGGTTCCTGTCGACCTTGTTGAACGCACCCTGAAAGAACATCCGGGTGATCAGATAGCCTGCCAGGAACCCCAGGATGGAGAAGTACGCGATCAACGCGCCGGCGGCCGGGTCTGCGGCGTATCCGCTCACCGGTTTGCCCAAGGTGGTGGCGGCATATGTGGAGAGGTCCGCGAAGCGGTGAAGGAGCGTCTTGATCTCAACCAAACCTACTCCGACAATAGTCTTGGTAATCCAATCGGAAACCTGCTCCAGATTTGTGTTCACGGCTAACCGGCCGCTGCGGTCCGGAACTTGCGCGGAAGAAGAGGCGGCGTCCCCGCCGGTGTGTCCGGTCCCACCGGATGCGACGGGCGCTCCTGTCGGCGAAACCGGTTGCGCGATCGTTCGCGGGAATCCGAACAGAAATCCGATGATGAAGCCGACAGCGGCGGAAGCGCCCGCCCAGAGGAGAGCCGCGCTGCACCTGCCCCACCATACGGCGGTGGTAATTCCAAGTCCAAGAATCGAAAAGAAGATGAGGTTGCCATTTACGAAAATAAGATCGACGTGCTCATTGTTGGATTCTTGCATCCACTGCATAAACGAGCGAGGGAGATTCCGCATATTGGCCGGTTAGATCCTAACGATACACAAATTTCTGATGGAAATCTACGTTAAAATAACTGGCCTTTGAGCGCATATATTGTCTGCTGTCCGTTGACGGCGGGCTTTGGCGACGGGGCGCCCGCGCGGGCGTTCCGTAACCCCGGCCTTGCGCGCTCTGCCTGCCTGTGAAAAAATCCCTCAGTGGAGGCATTGCCATGAAAGCCATCCTCGGCGCAGCGAGCGTCTCGATCTTGCTCGCGTTCACGTTGCCCGCATGGGCGCATCATTCCGGCGCGGCCGAGTTCGATTCGACTAAGAAAATCGACCTGACGGGCACGGTGACGAAGATGGAGTGGGTGAATCCGCATGCCCACTTCTATATCGATGTGAAGGGACCTGACGGGAAAGTTACGAATTGGAACCTGGAGCTCGCGAGCCCGAGCATTCTGATTCGCAATGGCTGGCGGAAGGATTCGGTGAAGGAGGGCGATGTGGTCACCGTCACCGGGTCACAGGCTCGAGACGGCACGAACCTCGGCATCGCGAATACTATTGTTTTTCCGGATGGGCGGAAATTGAATTTCCTTTCGGCTTACGACGGTAACAAATGAGAAGCCCGGTCATTTCAGGAGCGAGTCTGGCCGCACTCGTTGCGGCGGTGACGTTCGTGGCGCAATCGCAGGGTCCTCCGCCTGATGTAGTGAAGGGAGATGCGGCGAAGGGTGCCAAGGGCAAAGGCGGCGGAGGAAACGTCGGGCTGTATCAGCGCCAGCCGGCAACGCCGACGGGGCCCGCGCCGAAGCTCGCCGATGGCACGCCGGATTTGTCGGGCGTGTGGCTCGGGAGCGGAGCCAACGATAGCGATATTTCGAAGGGATTGAAACCGGGCGATTCTGTCGTGATGCTGCCGTGGGCGGAGGCGCTGGTGAAGAATCGCAAGTCGAAGGACGATCCGGAGGCCAATTGCTTGCCTGCGGGAATTCCGCGCGGATCGCCTTATCCGTGGCGAATCGCGCAAACGCCGGGGATTTACTTGATCGTCTATGAAGGCAATATCCACAGTTGGCGGCAAGTCTTCATGGATGGCCGCAAGCATCCCGATGAGAATGAGCTGATTCCTTCCTGGTACGGCCATTCCA
>JASHRP010000158.1 GCA_030037375.1 Bryobacteraceae bacterium
AACATTCAAACGTAGGGGGAGGATGTTCATCGGAGTGCCTAACGAATGCGGTAGACCCGCACTCCTTCCCGCTTAGCTGAAACGACTCGGGCGCCAAGTTTCTTCGAAATCTGAGCGCTAATGAAGGCTCGGACGCTGTGAGCTTGCCAGCCTGTTGCGGTCATGATTTCCCGGACGCTCGCGCCGGATGGTCGGACTAGCAGACCTACGATGATTTCGGACTTGGTGGGTTTCTCGGGAGTGAGTGTTTGCAATTTCGCCCAAATCCGACGAAGAGCCGTGCTGCGATCGGTAAACTTCCGGATTGGCCTCGCTCCGGAGAGGTTATTCCACAAACATGCCAGCCGTGTGAGCGGCCAACTCTGAGTTGACGAGGCGAGTTGCTCTTCGTTGCCGAAGCGCGCCTCGTCGGTCCCGGGTGCTGGCAAACTCTTGGCTAAGGAGTATGTCTGAGTCCGGTTGCCTGAATCGGCGATGAAAATCTTCAAAGCCTACTTACCTCCTGAGGGCGCAGAAATCGACGCTCTATTCGGCGTCACGTCGATTCATCACTCAGGAGGCCCGAACAGTCAAGGGAATCTTGACCTTAAGGCTACGGACGCGCAGCTTGCCCGGGGCACGACGAGGAAACTGACGAAGACGCTCGGGTGCTGGGTGTAGATTTCGTGGGGCAGGGTAACGTGATGCGCTGCTTCGACGCCGCCAAATAAGGGTTAGCCTCTCGGGGGCGCCGCCGACACTGACTTGAATGCCCGGAAATGACAGGCCGCTTCTCAGCAGAATTCGATCTTCAACGGTCGGACTCCGAGCTATTGCGATCGGTCGGCCCACGCTCTACGTTTGCTGAAGAGCCATACTCTGAGTTAAAGTCAATGCTATTGGCTGTTCGCATGGTGGCGGAACGAGTCATCCTCTCGTGTCCCGGCGGGATTCCTAGAACGCTGACCCGTCAAGCCTTGGATGCTGAGACATGAACGAACACGGCGACGCCGACATTGACGGAATCCTGCGCAGGATACAAGCCGAGGTCCACGCAAGAGAGGCCGACCCGGGCGCTAATGCAATGTCTTCACCGGCTGGCCGGTACCAGAGCGCAGTCCAACCGGCTGCCCTCCAGCCGAGGAAAGCCGAGCAGGAAATGACTCTCGGGGACCTTCTTTGCCTCCGGGATGTGGAATTTATTCATGCCGCGTATCGCCGGATCTTGCTGAGGGACCCAGATCCTGTCGGCTTGGCTGTGCATCTTGGCTACCTTAGGGCTGGGGCCTTTTCCAAGCTCGACATCTTAGTTTTCCTTCGATTTTCGGAGGAAGGGCGACGTTCAGGCATCCGAATACCTGGATTGACGCGAGCGTATTGGGCCCGCCGAATTAAGACGATCCCCATCGCCGGTCGTATCCTGGAGAGCGCCTATGGGGTGTGGAGACTGCCAATTCTGTTGAAGAACGTCGCAAGTTTGGAAGACACGCTTCAAAGTTTGGAAGACACGCTTCGAAAGCTAACCGCGGACTTGGTTGATCTCCGGGGACCCCTACATGACCTTCAGCGATTCAAGGCCGATCAGCCCGATGTGCAAAAGATGATTGCCGAACTTCAGCATCACTTGGCCAGGCTGGAATTTGTTAAAGCTAACCGCAAAGAGCTAGTTGGCCTGGAAGAACGCCTTGATAAAACGTTGCCGGCGAAAGCGGACCAGGCGGAACTGGATGCTCTGGCTGGGCGGGTAGAAACTGGAGCTAACCGCGAAGATCTCGTGGCCCTGGTCCAGCAAATGGAGATGAAGGCTGGCCGGGAGGAAGTGACCGCGCTAGCGGGACTGGTTGGATCTCGAGCTAGCCGCGAAGATCTCGGAGCGCTTGTCGAGCGGATAGAGATGAAGGCTGAACGGGAGGAAGTAACCGTACTAGCGGGACAGATTGAAGGTCGAGCCAGCAGCGAGGGTCTCGCAGCAGTTGCGCGGCAAATGGATGCGCGGGCTGCCCGAGAGGAATTAACAGCGCTCGCAGAACAGATCGAAAATCGACCTAGCCGGGAGGAGCTAGTCGCGCTGGCAAAGCAGGTGGAGAACCTGGCAAGGAGTGAAACTGTAACGGCACTCAGCGAACACGTCGAAACGCTTAAAACCACCAAGGCTGACCAGGCGCAGCTCTCAGCGATCGATGGCCGTCTTTCCGAATGCGAGAACGCCCGCATCGAGCCAGATAAGGTGGCTCATCTTGGCGAAGACCTGCAATCGATCTCAAGTCAAGTCGCCATGTGCAGACAGGACGTACGGGACCAGCAGGGCAGACTAAACATTTTTCTGGAGGTGGCGCGAAGGCGAATGCCTGAACCGTTCACGCCTGAACAAAGCGCGCAACTAGTTTCAGAAGAAAGCCATTGCCTAGATTCTCTGTACGTTGCATTCGAAGACCGCTTTCGAGGTAGCCGCGAGGCTGTCCGCGAGGGCGCTAGGGTTTATTTGCCTTATGTGAAAGAGGCCCTCCAGAATTCGAAGAGACACCGACCACTGCTAGATCTGGCCTGCGGCAGGGGCGAATGGCTCGAGTTACTCCAGAGCGAGGGGTATTCAGCCAAGGGCGTAGATATAAATCGGACTGCTTTGCAGCAATGCAGGGAGCTTGACCTGGATGTCGTGGAAGAAGATGCCATCGACTATCTGCGCAAGCAGCCGAAGAACGCCTTTGCAGCGGTTACTTGTTTCCATTACGTGGAACATATCGACTTCCCGTCGCTGATTGCTCTGCTCGATGAAGTCTTGCGCGTACTGGAGCCGGGAGGATTGACGATTGTTGAGACTCCAAATGCCCGGAATATTTTGGTTTCTTCAAGCGATTTCTATCGTGATCCGACTCACCGGAATCCAGTCTTCCCCGAGACACTGGAGTCAATCGCTGAGTTGCGGGGATTCGCGGAGAGCACCGCGTATGTTTTCAACGAAACGCGCACAGAACTTCTTCCGCTTTCCACATACCGCTTCGATGATTTAAACGATTACGTGAGAATTTCCCGGGACTTGGCGTGGATCGGCGTCAAAGCATCGTGAGGGTCTTGATCGCGGATGTGCAGGTCCCGTTTATCGCAGGAGGGGCCGAAGCTCTTGCAGCCGGTCTCGTGGATGCCTGCCGCCGCGCGGGGCACGAAACCGAGCTGGTTACGATGCCCTTTCGCTTTTTCCCCGATAGAGAAGTTATCCGTGCGATGCAGTCATGGGATGCGGAGAATTTCAACGATCTCAACGGGTACACGCCCGAAATTGCGATATGCCTTCGCTTTCCCGCATACTGCCTCGACCATCGCCGAAAAGTAGTTTGGCTTCCCCATCAGCACCGGGTCTTTTACGATCTCTGGAATCCTTCTTCACCGGAAAATACGCCGGAGCGCCAGTCCGTGCGAAAGTGCGTTACGGCGAAGGACACGGCCGAACTTTCCACTGCCGAGCACGTGTACACGATCTCTCGACGCGTAACAGAAAGAGCCAAGGCCTTTAATGGGGTCTTTTCGACCCCGCTCTATCATCCGCCTCCGTTGGCTGGAAAGCTGTATTGGGCGAAGCCGCAAGCTTACATATTCGCGCCTAGCCGGCTGGAAGACCTCAAACGGCAGTGGCTGCTGATACGGGCGATGCAGCACGTGCGCGCGCCAGTCGTGGCGCTTATCTCGGGAACGGGTGGACAGCAGCGGGCGTACCAGCAGCTCATTGAGGAACTGGGCCTCGGGAACAAGATACGGCTGGTAGGACGGCTCTCGGAAAACGAGTTAGCCGGCTATTATGCATGCAGCCTTGGCGTGTTTTTTGGGCCGTTTGACGAGGACTACGGATATATTACGCTGGAAGCCATGCTCGCTCAAAAGCCGGTGATCACGTGCAAGGATTCCGGGGGACCTCTCGAGTTCGTAATCGATCAACAGACCGGGCTTGTCGTCGATCCCGATCCAGAGGCCGTCGCCGCAGCCATAGAATATCTCTGGGCAAATCCTCAACGGGCTATGGAGCTTGGCGCTGCCGCGTACTCTCGCTACCAGGGCTTACAGCTCTCCTGGGATACTGTCGTTAACCGGTTGATTGCTCCGGACCCCGCGCCAGCGGCTTTATGAAGATTGGGATCGTTGCGCCTAGCCCCGTTCCGTTCTGCATTGGCGGCGCGGAAAAGCTCTGCTGGGGTTTGCTCAACCACGTCAATCAGGAGACTCCTCATACAGCGGAGCTCATCAAGCTACCTAGCCGCGAACATAATTTCTGGGACCTTATCAGTACTTACCGGGAATTCGCTCGTTTGGACTTGTCGCATTTCGATCTGTTGATCTCGGGCAAATATCCCGCGTGGATGGTGCAGCATCCGAATCATGTGTGCTACATGCTGCATCGTCTGCGGGGCCTATACGATACATATCACTTTGCGCGCCTCCCGCTCGAATGCGACCGCTCTCATCCGATGGTCGCGGGCCTAGTCGACCTCATGACGCGTCACTACGGCGCTCCTGAGGGGCTTGAAGACTTTTTTGGAGAAGTAGACCGGCTGCGGGGCGCTGATATTCCGCCGGAGTATTTCGCTTTTCCCGGACCGCTAATCCGCCAGATTATTCATTTTCTGGACGGCATTGGATTGGCCCCGTCGCGGATTCGCAAGTACTCCGCAATCGCCCGGAACGTCGCCGGCCGTCCGGATTATTTTCCTTCCGGCGCCGATGTTCACGTGGCCTATCCTCCATCGGATTTGAAGTATTTTCGTAGCGGGGAACAGAAATACTTCTTCACTGTTGGCAGGCTTGATGGGGCGAAGAGGATTCGTCTTCTGGTCGAAGCCATGCTCCGGTCCCGCACGAACGTGCCTTTCAAGATCGCCGGCACGGGACCGGACGAAGCGGATCTGCGGAATCTGGCCGGAAGCGATCCACGCATCGAATTTCTCGGATTTATTAACGATGACGACCTAATCCGCCTGTACGCCGACGCGCTGGCTGTTCCGTACGTCCCGTATGACGAGGACTACGGCCTTGTGACGATCGAAGCGATGGCGAGCGGCAAGCCGGTGCTTACCACGACTGACGCCGGCGGACCGAATGAATTCGTTCGCAACGGGCAGACGGGCTATGTTGTCGAGCCGTCGCCAGACGCTCTTGCCGAGCGGCTGGAATATATGGGAGCGCATCGTCAGGATCTTTTGGCGATGAAGTCGGCATGCCAGCAGACCGTCAGGCCGGTTACGTGGGAACGTGTTTGTGACGTTCTCCTGCCTACGCACGGAGCGCAGCGCAGAGCCGCTTCGGCAGCCGCCGGCTCCAAGCCGAAGATCACGCTAACCGTGACGTTCCCGATCTATCCTCCTCGCGGAGGCGGACAGAGCCGAATCTTTCATCTCTTCCGAAAGCTGGCCTCTTCATTCGACATCGACATCGTTTCCCTTGGCGAACACGGGCAGCCGGAAACCGAACAGTTCATCGCTGATGGCCTGCAAGAATTTCGGATTCCCAAGTCCCTGCGGCATGCCCAAAAAGAGGGACGTTTGTCCAGCAAGATGGGAAACGTACCTGTGTCCGATGTGGTCGCTCCTAAGCTTTACCGGCTGACTCCCAGATACTTGGAAGTCTTGAAGCGTTCGGCGGGCGGTAGCGACTGGCTAGTTGCCTCGCATCCCTACCTGCTGCCGGCGGTCCTGGAAGTGCGCACCACGCAAGGTCTGATCTACGAGGCGCAGGATGTGGAGGTCGCGCTGAAGACAGAGATCCTGCCGAACAACCGGCTTGGCCGGTACTTCATCAAGATGACGCAGATGGTTGAGCGCGAAGCTTGCGAGCAAAGCGGGCTGGTTATGACTTGCAGCGATCAGGACGGCGCGGCATTGCAGCGGATCTACGGCATGGATCCTGAAAAGATAGTCGTGGTGCCGAACGGAGTGGATCTGGACTCGGTTACCTACCGTGCCCTCAACACGCGCCACGAACTCAAACGTCGGCTCCGGAGCGGAACTCCCTTCACCGTGCTATTCATGGCTAGCTGGCACGGGCCCAACATCGAGGCAGCGCTGTGCCTTTTGCAGATCGCCCGGCTTCTGCCGCACATTCACTTTCTCCTGCTTGGCAGCGTCGGGCAATACCTGCAGCACTTCGGTTTCGAATTACCGCCCAATGTCGAGTTGCTCGGCGTGGTGAGTGATGAAACAAAAGATGAGACCTTGGGCTGGGTCGATCTGGCGATCAATCCGATGGAGACTGGGTCCGGCACGAACCTGAAGATGCTCGACTATATGGCGGCGGGCACGCCGATATTAAGCACGGCGTTTGGAGCTAGAGGGCTGGATATAAGAAATGGAGTTCATGGACGGCTCGCGCCCTTAATCGAATTCCCTCGCGTAATCGAGGAAATCCAAAACCAGGACAAGGGCGTTACGGCGGCGATGGTGGAAGCCGCGCGGAAACATGTTGCCGAGCGCTTCTCTTGGGAGGTGATTGCGCGGGAGTTTTTGACCGCAATGCAGTCGCGCCGGCCGAAGCAACAGGCGTTGTCCGCTCCTGTTGGTTCTGGATAAGGAACCCTGTAGACGGAAGCGCCTATAATAGCTGAATGCCGCAGACGTATATTTACCAGCCAACGGTGCACAAGGCCGATTCCGCGAGGGCAGCGGCGGAGCTTCGCTCGAAGCACAACCGAGTCGCGTCTGGTTGGGTCGATCCCATGCCGCACCTTGAGGAGATCAGCCAGAGTCTCAGCTCTTTGGGTTTCCCGCCGCGGGTGCTCCCAATCGATCCTGCGCGGTATCGCAGATTCTTCGAGGCGGCTGGGTACCACCGCCGCTACCCCGACTATTACAAGGGCAACCTGCCAGAAAAGTCGTTTGAGCACTTCGTCGCCGCACAACTTTTGGAGCCCACGGCGTCCGACATATTTATCGATATTGCCTCTGAGGGCTCGCCCATTCCGGAGATCGCTACCCGTCTCTATGGATGCGTTTCCTATGCGCAGGACATCATGTACGCGGAGGGAATCTCCGGGGACCGAATTGGCGGAGATGCCTGTGCCATGCCGGTTCCGGATGGATTCGCGACGCGGGCGGCGTTGACTTGCTCCTTGGAGCACTTTGAAGGCGAAGCCGATGCGCTGCTGTTTCGGGAATTGGCGCGGGTCTTGCGTCCCGGCGGCCGAGTTTCCGTTGTCCCTCTGTACATGCATCGCGAGGCTGCCATTCAGACCGATCCCGCCTTCAGTGCATCCGTCGACATACCTTTCGATCCCGAAGCCGTGATTTACTGCGCCGAAGGCTGGAACAACCGGCACGGCAGGTTCTATAGCCCGGTGACATTGATCGACAGAATCGTACGACCAAGGCCGGAATTCCGGTTTACCGTGTTCCGGTTGGACGGCTGGCAGGGCATCGACGGGAATATCTATGCAAGGTTTGCCCTACTCGCTGAGCGACTCCCCGATTCGAATCACAGCGCGGTGCCCGCTCCCAGAAAGCTCAATCTCGGATGCGGGTGGGATGTCCGCTCCGGGTACCTAAACGTCGATTTCCAAGACTTCCATAAGCCTGATCTAGTGGCAGACGTGCGCGACCTGCATATGCTGCCCTCCGGT